>CAIZHO010000222.1 GCA_903932805.1 uncultured Roseiflexaceae bacterium
ATCAATGGCAGCGACTTGCTGTGGTGTCGTCACGGTTACGGCACCGGTCAAGCCGACATTTTGCAACGACTGGGCCAACGTCAACGCTACATCACCCGTGCCCGGAGGCATGTCGATAATGAGGTAATCGAGGGGTGCCCATTCGACCTGATACAAGAACTGACGCAAGAGCTGCGAAACCATGGGACCACGCCAGATTACCGGTTGGCTGTCGTCGACCAAAAAGCCGACCGACATGACCTTGATACCATGCGCCAGCAACGGTTGCATCCGTGGCTGTCCGTCGGGCCCGGTCTCGGCAGCGGGTTGACCGGTGACCCCCATCATCAATGGGAGCGATGGGCCATAGATGTCTGCATCGAGCAACCCGACACGTGCACCTTCGGCCGCCAACGCCATGGCGAGATTGACGGCGACGGTCGATTTGCCGACGCCGCCTTTGCCAGCCGAAACGGCGATGACATGGCTCACGCCGGGGATGGCGGCTTTGTCCATCACGCCACCGTGGGTGCGGACTTGGGCGGTGAATTCGATGGTGATATGGTCACGGGCAACGCCGGCGAGGGTGTGGACTGCGTCTTCGCAGGAGGTGCGGATTTCGTGTTTGAGCGGGCAGGCAGGGGTGGTAAGCTCGACCGCAAAACTGACTTTGTCGCCGGTGATGACGATGTTTTTGATCATTTTGCGTGATACGAGATCGCCGCCGAGTTCGGGCTCTTGGACAGTACGAAGTGCGTCGAGGATGCTCGACTCGGTCAATGCATTGCGCGAAAAGAGTGCCATGTGTGCTCGCATGCTTATTCAATGAATATGCTGCATTGTACCACAGCGGACTATTCGCTATCGGGGAAGGCCTGTAGTGATGAGGGGTGGAGGTGCTCGCTCGCGAGCTGACGGTGCACCAGGTGCTGCGTGACGATGGTGCGGATATTCGCGTGCGTCAGATGACAATAGCGGAACGGACCGGGCCAGATGGTGAGGTTGGGGCCGTCATCACAGCGACTTTGACAGCCACTCGGGCGGATCTCGCAGAGCGCGTCGAGACCTGCGTGTTGTATCGCCTGCTCGAGGGTCTGCCGGAGTGATTCGCCGTGGCAAAAGGGTCCATGACAGAGGTAGAGGCGGGCGCTGGGTGTGTTCATGCAGCGAGTATAGCATGTAGGCTGTGTGGTCGATTACAATGTGCGTATTGGTCCATCCGTGAAACCGAGGAAGCAGTATGAATGTCAAATTGAGCGAAATTCTGCCGCCGGCATTACTCATGCGGCACGCCGACCACATCCGCGATTATCTCGAGCTCGAAGGAGTGACCCCTGCTGCCGAACTGGGCGAGACGCTGTTGTCGGAACGTAAGCTGAAAGAGTTGCTCGAAGAATTGGTCGAGGCAGATGGGGCCTGACCGAAGGTGCATACGGAACACAGTACTCAGCGAAAGGTTTTCGTGAGTGCAGTGATGAGAAATGGTTTTTTCGTGTTGGTAACGAGTCCGAGCGTGTGATTCACTGAATGTGGTTGGTAATTACTTTGTCGTTCATCCGTGTCGAATGCGTGGTTTTGTGCACTTATTAAGCATGCAAATTACTATTTTTGGCTTTCTTATGAAAAATGTCACTGTTACTGTGCATCTGTGCGATGCGGTGTAGTAGAGATAATCGGGTAGTGTACGACGTGCATACATTCTTATCTGTTGAATCATCGTTGAAATGACGTTTCGGGGGCAATACGCAGACCAACTGAATGACTCGACAAGATGGCGTGAAATCACCTGCAGTGTGAGGGGAGTTGAAAATCAGAAGTGCACACATACACTGACGCGATGAATATTTTCTGAGCTTCCGTATCAGATATCGTCGTCAGCCATGCAGCGACAGGATTTTGAAAAACGTAACCTGGCAATCGGTGTATGAAAGCACCGTTTGTAGAGGTGTGTCGCATCTTGCAGTACGCATTGGGTACATCTGAATGTGACTTTTTTGGTCAGATGATTACATAATTGGAATAGTTAAAAATATAGTTTATGTGTTTCATCAGATACGTACTGTGTCACACGGTGGTATTTGTAGTTAATTCTTAGGAATTTAGATGATTGCTTTTACCAGCTTAAATCTCAGATAAGCGTAACACTATTGTAAATAGATTTGTTAGGTATTGAAAGCGAGAGATTTTAGAATTGTCAAGTTGTATGGGAGTACAAATGCAACGTTTGTTACGCGTCGTTTTCCACATGCTCATCGTAGCGAGTATGACCATCGTTCCGAATCGCGCGTTGGCGCTGGGGACGGTGGATGCTGCTGTGGCGCGCGGTATTTCATTTAGCAAACCGACCCATGGGCCGTTCCGCGATATTCGCGTCTCCCTGTTGGCAGCGCCGAAGAAAATCCCCACAGCAACTGTTGTGACGAGCGACCCCTGCCCAGCAATAGGCACGCCGACCGAAACAATCCCGGGTGTGATTGACATCACGGTAACCGATAGTGCATCGGCGACGGTAACACCAACCCCGTGCAGGAGCGGAACCGCATTGGTCGCACCTGCTACCACGACTAATGTTGCACCGCCCGTATCACGTACCCCAACGGTGACTCCCACTGCGATGGCAAGTGCAACCGTGACCAATACGACCACTGCTACCTTAACCGACACAGCGTCGTTGACCATTACTCGCACACGGTCTGCGACAGCAAGCGTAGCACAGACCCCTGCCCGAATGGTACCTATTTCGACCCTGTTCCGGAGTGGGCTGACACCGACATTGCGTAGTATCGTCGCTGCGAGTCGGACGATGTCGCCTACAAAAACGCAGACAAATACGCGAACGCGGACTTCAACCAGAACGCCCAGTCCAAGCAAAACACCCATTGCGAAGACACAGACCGCTGTCGCAAAAAAGACGCAGACGGCGGGTGTGCGCAGTGTAAGGGCAACGTTAACTGCGGATACGCTAACGCGTACAGCAACAATCCCACGCCTTTTTGGTGTATTCGTAACAACCGATACACCTACGGAAACTGATACACCATCAAACACGCCGACCGAGAC
>CAIZHO010000223.1 GCA_903932805.1 uncultured Roseiflexaceae bacterium
GCACCCACACTCATGGCGGCGTCGACCTGGCATATCAGCTGGTCGTTTGCCGCCGAGGCCGAACTGATGACGCTGGTGCAGTTGTGTGACCTCGGCGCAGGTCGGCCCATGCAACTCGCACTGACCTATTTGCCCTATGGACGCCAAGACAAAGCCATCGGCAACGAAGCAACCTTCGGCCTCCACAGTTTTATGCGCGTCTTGCGACTGTGCGCGTTCGACAGCATCACCGTGATGGATCCGCATTCGCAGGTCGTGGTGGAGGCCCTCCCCCATTGCCGGGCAATCTACCCCCACGCACATGTCACCGCAGCAATCCATACCACGCAGGCTACGGCGATTGCATACCCTGATGCAGGTGCCGTACGCAAGTACACGGCAATCTATCAGACAAACTGCCGGATTATCAGTGGCCGCAAGGTACGCAACCAGCAGACAGGGGTGTTGACCGACACCGCCATCGAGGGCGACCCATCCGGACAGATCGTCCTCATCGTCGACGACATCTGCGACGGTGGCCGCACGTTCACTGCGCTCGCCGATGCACTCTACACCGGCGGCGCTCAGGCAGTCCATCTGTTTGTGACACACGGGCTGTTCAGCAAGGGGATCCATGTCTTGACCGCAGCCCGTATCGGCCGCATCTTCACGGCACAAGGCGAGATCGACACCCGATCCGACACGATTGCATATCTTCCTGCTCCGTCGCACCAGTAATTGGTATGAGAAAACGCCCCGCTGCGTACGCAGCGGGGCGTTCCTGTGGTGATTTACTCTGGTCGTTTGACCGTCTTGGCACGCCAAATCGTGAACGAGCCATTGTTGGCGACCTTCGTCACCTCTTCAAAAACCTGCGCAAAGACGGATTGATACGCCAAAAACGCATTGGCGACACACCAAAACTCGCCGCGCGTACTCAGCTGTTTGGCAGCTGTCGTCGCAAATTGGGTGATCAACGTCTCGTCGTTGCGTTTGCCGCTATGAAACGGCGGATTGGCCACGACCAGCTCATACCGTTGTGTCCATGGCAGCGGGTCGATGACATCGCTCCACGCCACATGCGCGGCTGCGGTATCGGCAAAGGTCGCAGTCATCGCCTGTGCAGCTGCACCGTCGACGTCGACCATATCGATCCGCACTGCTCCATGATCCAGCGCCCATCCACCCAGCACCCCGATCCCCGCTCCGATGTCCAGCACGTGTTGGTGTTTGCACGGCGGGAAGTGTTCTAACAAAAACGCTGAACCAGCATCGACCCGTCCGTGTGCGAACACCCCCGGTGCACTCTGATACGTTCTGCCAGCGTGCTGTACCGTCTGCGTTGTACCAATGGCAATCCCTGTGGTTTGGGCCCATGCAGGCACCGGCAACGCATGCGTGGGCTTTTTGGCGACGACCATGCGTTGATGCGATTTGGAGCGCTCGTTACAGGCACCGATGAGTTCCTTGACATCACGGGCAATCGTTCTGCCACCCGCGTCGTTGGGGCCAACGGCCACCATAATCCCACCCACCGCAAGTGCACGATACCCCTCGCACAGCCGGCGCAACCACGCATCGCGCGTCGCAGGAACTTCGATGAGTACCAGATCCATCGAAGCCTCGGCCACCGCACTCGCATCACCATACGCAAGCCAGTCAATCCCGGTGCGTTTGGCATTGGTCAACGTGCGTTGACTCGCGACGAGCATCCCTGCATGGCGTTGTGCCACGGCAACGGCAGCCGTCGGTGCAGTCACCAACGCCGGCAGGGCAAAGGCAGCATCGATGATCAGGACACGGCCGGCGGGATGCGTCGCAGCATACTCGGCCAACAACTCGGCAGCGGGGGTGACGGTCAGACCAGCGGGCAGGCCGGTACGGGCATAGACCGTCAAAACACGCCCCGCCACTGTCGTGGTCGAGGCGTGCCATGCGGCCGTCGTAGGCGTATTGGTCAATGTTGTGGCTTCCCTAGCTCGACTGAGCGTTCATATGCGGCGCGCACGCCATCGTTGATGGCGGTACGGAGGCCGGCTTTTTCCATGGCGACCAACCCTGCAGCCGTCGTCCCCGCCGGTGAAGTGACGTCGTTGCGCAATTCGGCCGGGTGCTTGGAGCTGGAAATCGCATACTGGAGCGACCCGAGCATCGTTTGTTCGGCCAATTGCTTGGCCAATGGCCGTGCTAAACCCACATGCACACCGGCATCGGTGAGGGCTTCGAGCATGAGAAAGACATAGCCCGGGCCGCTCCCCGACAACGCGGTCACTTGATTGATGTAGTGCTCGTTGTCGACATAGACCGCCTGACCAAACGATTCGAGCACGGCTTTGGCCCAGCCGCGTTGCGTGTCAGTCACCCCGACAGCGGTCCACCCAGACATCCCCGCCCCAATCATGGCCGGGGTATTGGGCATTGCACGGACGATTGCGTCGTGTGCCAATCCATCACGCAATGTCGCAATCGTGACACCGGCCATGATCGACAGCACCAGTGCTCCCGTTGGGATGTGCCCACGCAGCTCGGTCAGTACGCCTGAAACAATCTGCGGCTTGATAGCAAAGACGACCACATCCACCGCAGCAATCGCTTCGCGGTTGCTGGCCACCATGGTGATGCCGTACTGGGCATGCAACTGAGCACGCCGGTCGGCACGCGGTTCGGCGGCATAGATATGCGCTGCAGGCGTGCCGTTTTTGAGCAAACCACCAATCATCGCCTCGCCCATCATGCCGGCACCAATCATGCCAATGCGTGGATGTGTCATCTGCTTATACCTCGATATTGACGAAGTCGCCCACTGCCGGCACGGGGAAGCTTTTGCACAGCTCGACGATTTCGTTCTTGACCTGGGTGATGATCGTCTCGTTGTCGATGTTGGACAAGACACGATCGATATAGCCGGCCACCAGGTCCATGTGTTCTGCACGCATGCCACGGGTGGTCATGGCTGCAGTCCCGAGGCGGATGCCCGAGGTTACCAGTGGCGAACGATCGTCGTTGGGGACCATGTTTTTGTTGGTGGTGATATGTGCCACATCAAGCACCTCTTGGGCTACTTTGCCATTGACTGTGGGCTTGTTGCGCCGCAAGTCGACCATCAGCAAATGATTATCGGTGCCGTTCGACAAGACATGGTAGCCACGCTTCATCATGCTTGCGGCGAGTGCCTGGGCGTTGACAATCACTTGGCCAGCATAGTCCTTAAAGTCAGGGCGCAGATTCTCGGCGAAGCCGACGGCTTTGGCTGCTACCACATGCATCAATGCACCACCCTGTGCGCCAGGGATAACCATTTTGTCGAGGACCTCTGACATCATCAGAGTACGACCACTCTTGGCTGCTTTCTGCCCAAAGGGATTCTCGAAATCCTTGCCCATCAAAATAATCCCGCCTCGTGGCCCACGCAAGGTTTTGTGCGTTGTCGAGGTCACCACATGTGCATATGGGATAGGGCTGGGCAGGTGACCGGCGGCAATCAAACCAGCAGGATGTGCGATGTCAGCAAACAAAAACGCTCCGACTTTGTCAGCTATTTCGCGGAATTTTGCATAATCGATCGACCGTGAATACGTACTCGCACCGACCGTGATGAGCTTGGGGCGCTCGCGCTCGGCCATTTCCATCACGTGCTCGTAGTCGATCAAGCCCGTCTCGAGGTCGATCCCATATTGGCTGAAGTTATACAACTTGCCCGAGAAGTTGACCGGCGATCCATGGGTCAAATGCCCACCCATCGCCAAGTTCATCCCCAGGACTTTGTCGCCCGGATTGAGGTAGGTGAAAAAAACCGCTGCGTTGGCCTGCGTCCCTGAGTGTGGTTGCACATTGGCATACTCAGCCCCAAAGACTGCTTTGACACGGTCACGTGCCAGATTTTCGACCTGATCGACCCATTCGCAGCCACCATAATACCGATTACCGGGGTACCCTTCGGCGTATTTGTTGGTCAACACTGACCCTTGTGCTTCCATCACAGCACGACTGGTGTAGTTTTCGCTGGCGATGAGCTCGAGCCCGTCACGCTGCCGGCGTGCTTCGCCGACCAACATGCGCGCAATCTCGGGATCCTGCTTCACAAGGTGATCCAGTGGTGACATGCAACCCCCCACAACAAACGGTAAGTACTCTGTTCATTATAGACCAAATGTGGTGGAGTGCGGTTATTCTTTATGTCAATTTGAAGCTTTCGAGCGGAGCTTTTTCACATACGAAATCAACTCGTGCGCAATGGCGGTCAACAGCATAATCTCGCGTGCATTGGGTTGAGCGCGATGGGTCATACTGCGCAGGGATCGCATTTTCGACGGTGCGCTGGGGCTTTTGAAGAAGTTGATCTCGCGCAGTGCGTGCTCTAACAACTCCACAAACGCATCAATAGACCCGACCGTGGCCGGAGGGTAGACGATGCGCTGGTCGACGCGCGCTGGCGGTTGCGTCATATTGAGCTCGTAACAGACTAACAACACCGCTTGGGCCAGATTGAGCGACGCATACTCAGGATTGGTGGCAATGGTCACGAACTGCTGGCAGTGGTCGAGTTCGGCTTGTTGTAATCCATTGTCTTCGGGCCCAAACACGAGTGCGATGCGTTGCCCTTCGAGGGCTTTGGCAACGACCGACGGAGCAACCGAGCGTAACTCTTGGGGCGGCAATGGGGTGTCACGGTGGCGCGCGGTCGTACCAATAGCCCAGGTGATGTCGTGGAGTGCAGCCGGAAGTGAAGCAAATACTTCGATACGCTCAACGACATCGGCACTTCGATGCGCGACGTGTTCGATCAGCTCGGGTTCGTACTCCCGCGGGGTGACGAGCCGCAAATGACTGATGCCCATGTTCATCATGGCCCGGACCGTCGCGGCAATATTGATTTGGCGTTGTGGATTGTGGAGCACGACCGTGATGTGGTCGCGAAACGTGGTTACTGGCGTGCGCATACGTCCCCGCTCTCTAGCCCTGCTGGTATGATACCTGATAGCATGGTCACTATGCACGTGCGAGATATCTGCGACTGATTGGAGTCTCTGTGGATTGGCGTACACACTCGACGGGTGCCCGGCACCTGTATATTCATATTCCCTTTTGTCACCGGCGCTGTGCATATTGCGACTTCAACACCTATGCCAATATGGACGACCGGATGGTCGCCTAC
>CAIZHO010000224.1 GCA_903932805.1 uncultured Roseiflexaceae bacterium
GGCAGCAGCGGGCAGCACCCCTACACTCAGCGCAGCGACAATGAATATTCCAACGATATGTTTCAGCATCTATCGTTCGCTTTCACGGTGAAGGCAATACCACTGAATAATCTATACATTTCAACCGTACCACGCAATAGTCCGTTTGTACATAAATGTTTTATGAATAATGCCCGTTTTTTCTCATGTTCGACGTGATTATGGGGCGATCAGTGACAATACCTCGGCGGTGGTGAGATTCGCAACATACACCCCGACATCAACCCCCTGCAACGCCTGGGCGATTGTCGGGCCGCTGTACTCGACGCCCACCAGCAGCTGTGCCAACTCGGCCACGTCGCGCTGGCCCATGAAGTCGCCGTAGATGGCTGCAGCGGCGATATGATTATTTTGGATATCCAGCCGCACGTCGACCTCGCCGGCAGCGAAGCGGTGGGTACGTTGCACATTGGCCGCCGGGTTGCGCCCGTAGTTCCAATCCCAATGTGCATAGCGGCTCGCCCGCAGTGCCGCTACGCCGACACCGTCTTGGGCGCTGAGGGTCACCGAGGGTATTCGAGAGCGGTCAGTCGTCCCGTAGATTTTGGCGATAATGCGTTCGCGGAGCTCGACGGCGGTAATCGGCGTGGTCAAGAACTCGTTGATATTTGCGACGCGGCTACGGATAGATTTGACCCCTTTGGACTCGACCTTGCCTGGTTTGGGACGCAACGCAGCGGTGACTGCGTCGAGATCCGAGTCGACCAGCAACGTCCCGTGGCTGAGCATGCGATCGGCCGTAGCGAACTGCGCATTCCCAGATATTTTGCGGCCCTCGACGAGGATGTCATTGCGCCCGCTCAGCGCAGCCGGCACACCCAAGTCATGCAGTACCGCCAGCACCGGACCGTTGAACGTTTCGTAGCGGTTGAAGCGTTCGTTGACTTGGCGCGTCATAAAGCTGAAGTTGAGGTTACCAGGGTCGTGATAAACGGCCCCCCCGCCCGATACCCGACGCACCACCTGGATCCCCTGGGCTGCCACCACGTCGGCCGCAATTTCTTCGGCGGTGTTTTGGTTGCGACCAATGATAATCGCCTTGGCGTTGATGTAGAAGTACAACAAATCCTCGTCGCCGAGCAAATTGCGGATGGCGTATTCTTCGAGGGCCAAGTTCTGGGTGGCGTCGGTCTGGTCATGATTATCGAGATAGCGCATGGCGTTCTTTCTGCTGTTTTGGGTAGTATAACAAGCAACAATTGATTTTCAGCAAATGTTCAGCTTCCATTCACCCATCATGTATCAATTCCCTCTTGAAAAGGGCCAATCGCAGTGCTAGGATTGCGGCAACCAAATGGTTTGGGTGGCCCCCCTGGCCGCCTAGTACCCCACCCCCGGGGTACACTGATGCAATTGGGAGGCGTTATGGAGCTTGTTGTTCGCACCCAACATGGTCACCTCAGCCCCGAGACCCGCAGCCGAATCGAAGCAAAACTCGCCGTCCTCACCCGCTACCTGACCCCCATCCGGACCGTCACCGTCGATGTCAGCCAAAAGGACAAGCACCACCGCATCCAGCTGACTGTCGCCGGCGAACACGGTGTGCTTTTGCGCGCCGAAGAAAAAGCCAATGAACTCATGCTGGCCCTCAGTACCGCCCTCGACGCAGTCCGCAAACAAATCGAACGCTACAAAGGGCGCCATTGGCGGAATGCCCAGCGTCATGAGGCGAGTGTCAGTGTTGCTCCGCTCGCTGAGCAGCCTGCGGTTGCCGCACCGTCGATTGTCCGTACCAAGGCATTTACGATCAAGCCAATGCACGACGAAGAAGCCCTCGAGCAGATGGAGTTGCTCGGTCATGCATTTTATGTCTATCGCGACCACAGCCTAGAGGTACGCGTGATCTATCGCCGTGCTGACGGGCGCCACGGCGTCATCATCACCAACTAAACACCGCTCATACTGCCCCGTAGCGACCATGCGGGGCAGTTTTTTTGACCTTTCCCGTTTCTGTAAAAAAAAAGGTACTCTGGTGCGCGACGGTGTCTCGGTGCGACCTAGGCAAAACGTGACCGATGCGTCTGGCTGAGGTTCCGGACGTGCAAGGAACAAGACACGCAGCGCGCACACCTATTGTGGCAGACTGGCATACACGCACCCGCATTCATATACAATAGGCATACATTCATACTGCTATAGGTGCTTGTATGCCGCGTCATATTCACCATCGCGTCGTCGTGACCGGCCTCGGCGCACTCAGTCCTATCGGCAACGATGTCGCAACGTTTTGGGAAGGCCTGCTGAGCGGCCGCTCAGGGGTCGCACTGGCGACCCGCTATGACCACAACGACATCCCCTATCAGATAACCGCCGAGGTCAAAGACTTCGACCCACAACGCTACATGGACCCCAAAACTGCCAAGCGCACCGCGCGCTTCGCGCAGTTTGCCCTGGCTGCTGCCGGCGAAGCACTCGCCGATAGTGGGTTAGACATGCAGGCCATCGATCGGACCCGCGTAGGCGTCGTCATCGGCACCTCGTTGGGCGGCACCGCCGAGGTCGAGCAACAGACCTTGAGCTTCGAGGCGCGTGAGCACAAGCGTGTCGATGCGCTGTATTTGCCGACATTCATCTACAACATGGGCTCGTGCCATGTCGCCATCGCCCATGATCTGCACGGGCCGAACACGACACCCGTGATGGCATGTGCGACGGGTACCTATGCCATCGGCGAGGCCTTCCGGATGGTCCAACGCGGCGATGCAACCATTGCAGTCGCTGGCGGCAGTGACGCCGGTGTGACAGCTCTCAACGCGATGGCGTTTGGGGTGATTGGCGCCATCGCACCTGCCGGTGACGATCCGAGCCGCGCAGTCAAGCCGTTTGACCGCAACCGCAAAGGCACCGCCGGCGGCGAAGGCTGCGGCGTGCTCATCCTCGAACAGCTCGATCACGCCCTGGCCCGCGGTGCGCGCATCTACGCCGAGCTGGTGGGATTTGGCGCTACCGAAGATGCCTTCCACCTGACTGCTCCTGCGCCCGGCGGGACATACGCGGCATTGGCAATGACCCGTGCCATGGAAGACGCAGAGGTATCGCCCGCCGATATCGACCACATCAGCGCGCATGCCACGGCGACCAGTATGAACGACAGCGCCGAGACCGCCGCCATCCATACGGCATTTGGGGCGCACGCGCCGCATATCGCGGTCAGCGGCATCAAATCGATGCTGGGGCACACCGCCGGTGCGGCTGGCGCCTTGGCTGCGGTCGCTGCCGTCAAGAGCATCATGCACCAGGTCGTGCCACCGACCATGGGGCTCGACACGCCAGACCCGGCCTGCGACCTCGACTACGTCCCCAATGCCGCCCGGCACACCCGCGTGCGTACGGCAATGGTCAACGCCTTTGGCTTTGGTGGGCAAAACGCCGTTGTGCTGTTTGCTCAATATCAAGCATAGACTCGTCACATCAGAGAGGATCGAGACGTGATTATCATCGCAAGTGCAAATGGTGACATCGGGCTCAAGCAGGGGATGGACATCCTCAAAAAAGGCGGCACCGCCATCGAAGCCGTCGAATCGTGTTGCTGGCCCGTCGAAGACAACCCACTTGATAATTCGGTCGGCTACGGCGGCTATCCCAACGTCCTTGGTGTGGTCGAACTCGACGCATCCATCATGGATGGCAAGTTCTTGCGGGCCGGCTGTGTCGGTGCCATTAAGGGGTATCGTCACCCCATCAGCGTCGCCCGCAAAGTGATGGAAGAACTCCACCACGTCATGCTGGTCGGCGAAGGCGCCGAGATGTTTGCCAAAGAAAAGGGCTATACAGCCGAAAATCTGCTCAGCCCCGAAGCCGAAAAGACCTGGAAAGATGGTCTGGCCGGCAAGTTTGGCCCCGAATGGGCCAATGACGGGCTAGCCAACATCAAAGCCCTCATCAGCCAAGCAAGTGCGCTCGCCACCGACCCCCAGAAGGTCGCTGGCACCGTCAACTTCATCGCCATCGACGGCCACGGTGACATGGCATCGTCGGTCACCACCAGTGGCTGGGCCTGGAAGTACCCGGGCCGTCTGGGTGACTCGCCCATCATCGGCGCCGGCAACTACTGCGACAACCGCTACGGCGGTGCAGCCTGCACCGGCCTAGGTGAGATTGCCATCCGCACCAGTTTGGCTCGCACCACGGTCATGAACATGCGCTACGGGATGAGCGTCGAAGAAGCAGTCCGCGCCGCGTTCGAAGACATGCGCGCCCTGGGCATGCCCAAGGACAAAGTCAACATGAACATGGTCGCCATGGACGCCCAAGGCCGCCATTTTGCCATGAGCACCAATCCGACTGCCGACTATGCCTACATCACCGACAGCATGGATGCGCCGGCCTTGATCCCGCGCGCACGCTTCGAGGTATAACCCATGCATCTGCGTCGCGTGTGGCTCATGTGGATCTGCTGTGTCGTGCTGGCCGCCTGTGCCACGCCGGCCCAACCCCCCATAGCCACCGCGACGCTGCCGCCGCCCAAAGCCGTGACCACGCTGGTTGTCTGGCATGCGTTCGGCGGCAGCGAAGCATTTGTCTACGAAGACATCCTCCAGTCGATCGCGGCCGCCAACGGGTACACCATCGTCAGTCAGCGGATGCCCGCCAGTACACTATTGGCAGATATCACCACCGCATGGCAGAGCGCCAAAGGTCCCCACGTAGTGATTGTCAACAATTCTCATGCCATAGCCCTTGCCCAACGCGGACTGGCACTCAAGCTCGATGCACTCGTGGCTGGGCCGCGTCGTGATGCGTTGAGTCAACCGGTGCGCGACACAACACGGTACACCGATGCGACTGGTGCGACCGGCTGGTATGGGGTACCGGTTACCTCTGCTTTTCCGGTGCTGTTTTATAACACCC
>CAIZHO010000225.1 GCA_903932805.1 uncultured Roseiflexaceae bacterium
GCGCCGCATCCCCAACGTCGACGTCTGGCGCATCAGCAGATCCACCAGGGCGTCTTCGTGGTCACGGTCACACAAGACACTCAGCAACAGCGCCGCCCGACCTTTTTTCATCAAAATCTGCTGCTGCCACACATCGCGCGCACCCAGCGCCAACGCCTGTGTGCAGACATACGCCAGTTGCTCGGCTGGCTGGTCATCGATGTTGCATTCGAGCAGCACCAACGCCCCCTCACTGGCCACACCGTCGCCCACCCAGACGCGCAAGGCGTTGGGGCGTGGGGTGATTTTTTTGCCGAACCCATAGCCCACCTGTTGCACCGCCAGCGCCGGCCGCTTGAATATCGCCAGCGTGGCCAACACCGCCGCACCCGTGGGGGTCACCAGCTCGAAGCCGGCGTCGTCGGGTACAATCGGCGCCTGCGCCTGGGTCAGCAAATGCAACGTCGCCGGGGCAGGCACCGGGATGTCGCCATGAGCCGCTTTGACCCAGCCGCTCCCCAACGGCAAGGGCGAGGCATAGACCTGGGTGATACCCAACAGATGCAGCCCCGCGGCGATGCCTACGATGTCGACGATGGCGTCGAGCGCACCCACTTCGTGGAAGTGCACTTCATCGGCGCGGACGCCGTGGATGTGTGCCTCGGCATCGGCCAGATTGGCAAAGATACGCAGTGCCGTGGCTTTGACCGCTGCGGGCAAACCCGATTGCGTGATGATGGCGGTCACGTCGTGCAAATGGCGATGGGTCGTCTGCTCGGGTGCGTGCACGTGCATCCGTGTGCCGGTCAACCAGCCGCGCGTCTCGCGCACGGCGTCGATGGACCACCCAGGCACCTGCAGCGTCTGGAGCAGTGCGCGGAGCTCGGCCACATCCAACCCGGCATCACACAGTGCGCCGAGGATCATGTCGCCGCTTATGCCCGAAAAACAGTCGAAATAGATGATCCGCGCCATTGCACCCTCCACATCCAATACCACTCCGCCCAATCACCTATGATAGTGTCAGATTGACCACAGCGAGTACGCCATGCAGCACGACAATTCTCTGAATGACCCGACTGCCGATTTGTTGACCAGTCTGGGCATCGACCCCAACCAGCAATACATCCCCGTCCGCACCCTGCTGCGTCAGCTGGGGTATGCCCCAGCCGGCCACGAAAAAGATCTGCGCCGCATCCCGGTGCTCGCCGCTGGCCTCAAGGCGATGTGGCTGACCGACAGCAGCGGCGCACGGACACCCGCCTTGTGCCTGCGGGTCGACCTCGTGCCACTGTGGTTGTGTACGTTACCATCGGCCCGCCGGCCGGCGCTGGCGCAGTGGCAACACGAGGCTGCGTCCATCCTGTGGCAACAGAGTCGCCCCAACGGTGTCAGCCCTGCCGACGCACTGGTCCCTGCGGTGCACGCCCAGACCAACCTCGAGGTGGCCTACACCCAAATCAACGAAGCCGCCGCGCTCGCCCGCCAGCAACTCCTGGCCGAACGTGAGCTCGACCGACAGGTGCGTGACGCAACCGACCCAGGCACGGTCCATCTGCGTGACGCAGGCACCGATGCGCTGGTACGCGCCACACGCCAAACGGCGATGGTGTCGGCGACGCTCAGCAAACGCAACGACTACCTGGGTATCTTCCTGGGGCTGGTGCGGGTCTTTCAGATTACCTCGCTCCGGGCAATCCCCCCGGCGCGCCTCCAAGGGGCGCTCGAGTGGCTCGAACACTGGCGCAGCGATATCGCCGCAGACGTTCCACCCGCCGACTAACTGTCGCGGGTGGTGGCATTGCGCAAGGCGGCACGGGCTGCTGCTTCGGCGGCTGTCTGGTTTTCGGCGGCATCGACGATGATGTCTCGCACCGCCTCGGGCGTATCGACCATTTGGAGCAATGAAATCTCGGCATCGCTCAACATCCGGTGTTGCAGTGGCTGGTCGCGCAACCACGCGATCAGCCCGCTCCAGTACTGAGTGCCGTACAAAATAATCGGGAAGTTCCGCACTTTGCCCGTCTGCACCAGCGTCACGGCTTCGAACAACTCATCGAGCGTGCCGAATCCACCGGGGAAGAAGACAAACGCCGTTGCGTACTTGACCAGCAATGTTTTGCGCACAAAGAAATAACGGAACTCCAACGTCCGGGTCGTGTATGGATTGACGTGTTGTTCGAACGGCAACTCGATGTTGAGTCCTACCGATTCGACACCAGCCAATGTGCCGCCTTGGTTACCCGCCTGCATCACGCCCGGTCCGCCACCGGTCAAAATGGCATAGCCGGCCTCACCCAAGAGGCGGGCGGTGTCGACCGTGGCTGCATAGATTTCGTGGTCTGCGCTGATGCGTGCCGACCCAAAGATGGTCACCGCCTGGCCGAGGTCGGCGAGCTCGTCGAACCCCGCCACGAATTCGCTCATGATGCGCAAGACGCGCCAGGTGTCGGTCCGATGGAAGGGCTGCGCCTGATTGGGCGGCAACAATAATTGTTCGTCTGCAGTCTGTTGGTGTGGTGACATGGGGTGCTCCTATGCGGGGTAACGCGCCAATGCGGCGCACATCTGCCGAATACCCGCGACCAAGACGTCGTGCGCAACCAGGCACGAAATCGCCAAATAGCGGCCGCGCGTCTCTCCAAAAAAATACCCAGGATAGACCAGAACGCCGTTTTCGAGCAAATAGAGGACGATTGTTTCTTCATCGGCGTCGATGAGGCATTCCATAAACACATAATACCCTGCATCGGGTGCACGCACCCGGAGCTGCGCACAGGTCCGGAGCAGCTCGAGCGCGGCATCGAGATTGGCCCGTATCGACGCCCGTTGCTGTGCCACAAACGACCCACCCTCGGCCATCACCGTCGGCAGCATTGTCTGAATCAACCCACTCGCGCCCAGCAGCGTATCGTTCATCACTGCTAGCCGCTCACCGTAACGCTCGCGGGCGACCTGCGTGAGCGCAATCCAGCCGAGCTTCATGTCGGGCAATGCATACATTTTGGACAACCCGTTGAGCGTAAAGATGGGCAGGTTGGGCATCAGCGCGGCCAGCGGTGGAACGCTGTCGATGGCATAGGGGAACTCGGCAAACACCTCGTCACAAATCACCGGCACGTCCATCCACTGCAACACCGGCAGCGCACTGCGCACCACCGCGCCCGTTGGGTTGTGGGGCGACACCACCAGCACCGCCCGGGTGCGTTCATCGCTCAGCCGCCCCAGTTGCCACGGATCGATGCGCCAGCCGCGTGCTTCGTCGAGCGGGTAGGTACGCAGCTCGAGTTGGAACAGCGCTGCTAAGTACTCGAACAACGGGTACGACACTGCCGGGGCCAGGATGTTGTCGCCCGCGTTGGCCAGCAAGCCAAACAGCAACACATAGGCCTCGCTCGTGCTCGCAGTAAGAAAAATATCCTGCGTGGGATCGCAGTGCAACGGGGGTCGTCGCTGCGCATAATACGCCGCCACCGCCTGCCGCGCCGCCAACAACCCACGTGCATCTGGCGCATAGCGGCGCGTCTGCCAATACGGGGCAGCAGCCCGCGCCAGGATGTCAGCGGGGAAGTGTTGGCCCTGTGTGGTCGGATTTGCAATGGTGAGGTCGATATAGCCGCTCAGACGCGCGCGGAGTGCCTCGATGCGGTTGACGCTGATGTCTGCGTCGCCCAAAAATCCCGTCATCACATCCTCTTTTCTCACGTCACGCTATTATCCGTCCAATTCGCACCACATGCGCTGCATTGAGGTGCGCATCAGCATGCGTTCAGGTTGCCGTACGTTGACGCTGATGAGCTGAAAGTGCTACAATACCTGCACTTTTATGGTTGACACCCCCAGCACACTGAAATAACAGGATAGAGTTGTTGCATGGATCAAGATACACGCCCGCGTGAACCACGCCGTGCTACTCCCGATCGCACTCCGGCAGATACAAGCCAATCGGCACCACTGCGCATCCGCAAGCGCGATCAAAAAGCACGCAACCCGCGCTCGTCGGCCCTCGCCTACCTCGACAAACTCCTCAACAACTTCACCCCGACATCGCAAACCGCACCCATCCCGGTCACCGGTCCGCTGTTCGACCGGTGTCTGACGCTGGTCCAAGCGCTCGGTGACCCCGACAACCCAGGCCACATCCAAGCCGCCGAAGAGCTCGTCACCTTGGGCTCCAACGCCCTGCCGGCTCTCGTTACCGCGCTCCATCCCGATAATCCATGGTTGATGTCATACCGCGCCGCCGAGGTCCTCGGCGAAATCGGCGATCGCCAAGCCACCCAACCACTCATCGAGGCCCTCAATCACCCCAACAGCAACGTCCGCTGGAGCGTGGTGCGCTCATTGTCGGTTGTCGGCAATACCCGCGCTCTGATTGCATTGCGCCGGATTGCCCGTGACGACCGCTCCAAAACCACCTGGGGCGAGTCCATTGCCGGGGTTGCACAAAGCGCCATCGACCAGATGCAGACCGTCAATATCACGGTCAAAGTCGTCGAACTGCTCAAAACAGCCGTGTCGACCATCATCCTGTTGCTCGCATTGGTCCTTGCCTACAATGTCTTTGACCGCGTCCGTGGCGAAATCAGCACCGTCGGTGTCGACACCGCACCTTCCCCGACTGTCATCTCAGACGAGGTAGTTGCACCGCCTACCGACAACACCGAGCCGACCGCTACCGTGATTGCAACCCAGAGTGCGCTGGCCGACATCCCCGGTATCATCATCAATCCCGGGAATGTCCGCAGTCAACCTGCCATTCAAGCCAATAATGTGGTGGGGCAAGTTGTCATCGACGACGAAATCTTCTATCTCGCAACAACCCCTGACCGCTCGTGGTTCAAAATCAAACTCGGATCCAAGCGCTCAGCGACATCATCCATCGGCTCGCCGGACGGCAGTGGCTGGATCAACATGGCATTGGTCGAAGCTCCCGCAGTTGAGTTGCCCATCGAAGACATGCAGATCCCGACCCGCGTACCCGCCAAAACCGCTACCCCTGAGCCAGAGCCGACGGCAACACCAGACCCCGCAGCGACTGCCGAAGGCACGCCAGAGGCAACTGCCGAAGGCGGCGTGGTCGCGACCGAGATTCCACCGCTTCCACCCGAAGAGTCCCCAACGCCCACCCCATAATCGTTCTACGTGAGGTGCCTGCGGTGTTTCGCTTTTTTCGTGCGCTCTTTCTCATCACTGCTCTGCTCGCAGTCATCGCCGCAGCGGTGTTTATGTTGCTGTCGAGCGAAATCCGCCGTCCCGGCGGGAGCGACGACACCCCCATCGAGTTCATCGTCGAGAACGGCGAAAACACCAACGCCATCGCTACGCGCTTGGCCGAGCTCAAACTCGTCCGCCAACCATTGCTCTTTGTGGTGCTCGCGCGGTTACAGAATCTCGACGACAAACTCCAGGCCGGGACCTTTGTGTTGCGCCAAAACATGACCATGAACGAAATCATGATTGCCCTGCAACAAGCCCGCGTCAAAGAAGTCCAAATCACCATTATCGAAGGGATGCGGCTCGAACAAATCGCCGAGGTAGTCGGCAATGCTGGGTTCCTCAATATCACCGAGCCCATGGCACTGGCGGCGTTTCAGTCCGGTGCGCGCTTCAAAGCCGGTCATATCTACCTCGATTCGCTCCCTGCCGACGCGACGCTCGAGGGCTATTTGTTCCCCGATACCTATCGCCTCAACGAGACCGACACCATCACCGACGTCGTCGATTTGCTCATCGGCCACTTCGAAGAACAATACGCCACCCTCGAACGCGAAGTCCAAGTCCCCGATGTGACCGTCCACAACATCGTCACCATGGCCTCGATTATCCAACGTGAGGCAGCCCGCAACGACGAAATGGCACTCATCTCTGCGGTCTTTTGGAACCGCCTCAAGCCCGAAAACGCCGGCGAAACCGGCGGGGGCAAGCTCCAATCCGACCCAACGGTGCAATACATCCTCGGCCAACCCGGTGATTGGTGGCCCAAACTCGACAATCTGACCATCGACGAAATCAACGGCGCCCCGGGCTTGTACAACACCCGCGTCCAAAACGGTCTGCCGCCCGGTCCTATCAGCGCACCCGGATTGACCGCCCTGCGGGCAGCCGCTCGTCCCGATGCAACTGCCAACTATATGTACTTCGTCGCCAAGTGCGGTGCACCTGGCCAACACAATTTCGCTGCCTCGTACGACGAGTTCCTCGTCTTCGAGCAAGAATACCTTTCTTGCGCCCAATAACACCAGAGTACGGAGCCCCCCATGTCGTCCAATCAGACGCGGATCGCCGGTGTCATCGGTGACCCCGTGGCGCACAGTAAGTCTCCTGCGATGCACAACGCTGCATTCGCCCACTTCGGGCTCGACGCACACTACGAGCGCTGGCAGACCCCGCTGGCAGACCTGCCCGCGCGCATCGAATCTCTGCGTGCACCACACATCTATGGTGCCAACGTTACCCTGCCACACAAGCTCGCCATCATGCCCCTCGTCGACGAAGTCGACGCCATCGTCGAACTCATCGGCGCTGCCAACACCATCATCCGCCTCCCCGATGGGCGACTGCGTGCCACCAATACCGACGCACCAGCCTTCCTCGACGAGGTGACCCACGTCTGCGGCCTCAACCCCGACGGCTTGTCCGTCGTCATCCTCGGTGCGAGTGGTGCAGCCCGGGCGGCTGCGTTCGCCCTCGCCCATGCCGGTGCTGCCCGTATCACCATCATCAATCGCACCATCGAAAAAGCCGAAGAACTCCTCGGAGATGTCCTCGCCTCGCTCGACCACGATCCGATCCTCACC
>CAIZHO010000226.1 GCA_903932805.1 uncultured Roseiflexaceae bacterium
GGCGCGACGGTCGTCGCACCGTTGTACCCCAAAATTCCCTTTGCCAGTGCCACAGATGCCTACGCGGCCGTCGAGCCGCTGTATCGTCGTATGGTCGATCAGTATGGCAGCGCAGCGCTGCAGGTGATGGGCGATTCGGCAGGCGGCGGTTTGGCATTGGGGCTGATACAGCGGATGCGTGATCAGGGTGTAGCATTGCCCACGCGGGTCGTCGCATTGTCGCCGTGGGTCGACGTGACCATAAGCAATCCGGCCATTGCAGCGTTGGAGTCGGGTGATCAGGTGTTGAGCAGTCATGGGCTGCAGGTGTTTGGTGGGCTTTGGGCCGGTAGCGAAAACCCGCGCGCGCCGCACATCAGCCCGCTGTATGGCGACATGACCGGGCTCTGCCCGTTGGTTGTGATAGCGGGCGGGCGCGAGATTTTTGTGCCGGACATCGTCGCATTCTGCGCCAAGGCGCGCGCTGCGGGTGTGCCGGTGACCGAGCGGGTCTATGCGGGGATGATGCACGCGTTCCCGGTCTTCCCGATGCCGGAAGCGACGCAGGTCTTGGAAGAGATTGTAATGAGTAGTTAGTAATGAGTAGTTATCAGATATCAGAAGTCAGAAGACAAAAAATGCGGGTGTGTTGACACGTTGCAGAGGAACATGAGATGAAATTTCGTTTTCGCATACCGTCATTAACAAAAAGAATTGCTTCGCGGTTGTCGGTCAAACGGTATGTGCGCCACAGCCTCGGCCTCAAAGCTCCGCGTGGTTGGGGCTGGCTCACCAATCCGCGCCGTGCGCTCTACAACCGCATCTACACGCGTACCACGCGTGGTTGTGGGTCATTGTTGAGCGTTGGTATTGCGGTTTTGGTGGTGGTGTCGGTGGTGTGATAACAACCCGACGGGCGACGTCGTCATGCCCCGCGCAGCGGGGTACTCGCCCGCAATTTCCCCGTGCCTCGCCCGTCAGTGAGTGACATTGATTCAACGGGCGACGTGTACGTCGCCCCTGGCCTGCTTTTTCTATGCATACGGATGCCAACATCACGCCAATCGCTTGATCACCTTGGGCTCTGGTTTATGTGGCCCGGGTGCGGTCGATTTGCGGATAATGAGTTCGCCGGGGAAGGTCAGGCTCTCGGTGGACTGCGCCTGCATGCGTAGGAGGAGCGTCTTTAGGGCCGCCTCGCCAATGGCCATGCGTGGCTGGCGCAATGTCGTCAGTGGCGGTGTGCTGTATTGCGCCATATCGATGTCGTCGAAGCCGACGACGCTCAACTGCTCGGGCACCGTGATGCCGTGATGACGGCAGCCCGACAGCAGGCCGATGGCGCTCGAATCGTTGTAACAAAAGACCGCCGTTGCCCCACGCTGCACAAACACCTGTGCAGCCGCATAGCCGTTGGCCAGGTGATCGGCACGGTTGCCGATGAGCACCAACTCGGGGTCGGGGATGATGCCACGCGCCGTCAATGCATCGTAATACCCGGCCACGCGCGATTTTTGTGAGGCGGGACGGTCGTGCACGCCGAGGTAGCCGATGCGGATATGTCCCAAATCGAGCAGGTGGTTGATGGCGAGCTGCGCGCTCGAATAGTCGTCGGCACGCACCACGAGCACGTTGTCCTGGAGCTCTTGTTCGCTAATAACCACGGTGGGGATGTGCAGATCGTCGAAGAGCTGGTTGTAGCGTGCGGCCATCTGCGAGGCGATCAGCACGATGCCCTCGACACGACGCTGCCGTGCCGACGCGACGATTTCTTGCTCGCGGCCGGTTTGATCGTGGCTTATTGCCAGCAAGATGTCGTAGCCCTGCCGCGCCGCCTGGCGTTCGATACCTTCGACGACCGTGCCGATGGCCGGGTCAGCGATGGACGACAGAATCACCGCTATCGTGTTGCTCCGCTGCGTGCTCAGATTGCGGGCGGCGCTACTGGGAACGTACCCCAGTTCGTGGGCAATCGCTAAAATGCGCGCCGTCGTGGCCGTACCCACGCGCGTGTTGCCCTGCAATGCACGGGACACGGTCGACGGCGAGACGTTGGCTGTTCGGGCAATATCGTAGATTGAAACCATCGTCAGTTATCAGTTATCAGTTATCAGTTATCAGTTATCAGTGAGTAGTGAGTAGTGAGTAGTGAGTAGTTGGCTCATGGAGGTCTATGCGCGAATGAATATTGATGTCGCGAGAGATGCGTGTTGCGCGCTGCTGCAAGACCAGGGAGCCGCTGTTCTCAGCAGACTCCTCCCTGCATGTTACTCTGCTTCGTCTTTGGCTTTGAGGTAACCGACGATCGCGTTTGCATGGCCATGGCCCATTGCATAAGTCTCTTTGAGGTGATTGACTTTTTCCATGTGTTTGATGTCACCGAGCGCGCGGACAATCTCGAACCAATAGGCGACCGGATGGCCGTATTTCTTTTCGATCGATGGGAAGTACGACGCCGGGCCATAGACTTTCTCTGTCATTTCCTGCTCCTCCAGATATCCTTGTTGCGCACATTTTACCGCATCACACCCCAGGAGGATGCATGTGCGCATTGGGTATATTTCATTGAATACCCTGACTGATCACTAATCACTAATCACTGATCTCTCGTAATTCCTCATTCCTCATTCCTAATTTATAATTCATTGCATGAACACCATCTCAACCACATTGACGCGTACCTCGTTGCGCCCGCCCGATGTCGTCTACCCTGCTCTCATCCACTGCGACGCTGTACGTGTCTTTCGCCCGGTCGGGGCACTTCCAGGCGTCGCGGCGGTCCAGCTCGACAACGACCGCTGGGGCAACCAGGGCGACACGCGCACCATCAAGCTCACCGACGGCAGCACCGCCCGCGAAGCCCTGACTGCCGTCGCCGCTCCAGACTCGTTCACGTATACCGTCAGCGCCTACACCAGCATCCTCCGCCTGCTCGTCAGCCGCGGCGAATCGACATTCACCTGTAGCCCCACCACCACCGGCGGTACCCTGATCACCTGGAGCTATGCCTATACCCCCCGCTCCGCACTCATGCGCCCATTGGTGTGGTTGATACGTGTGTTGCTCTGGGAGCGCTACATGACCGCAGCATTCGACCGTGCGCTGTCAGATATTTCATAAGTTTTTTGCAGCAGAAAGCATACAATGGATGCATCATCCTGCACCGTCGTTCTGTATATCGGTGCCCCCGCCGAGGTCGTCTGGGATGCACTGACAGACCCTGACCTCACCATGCGCTACTGGCACAACACCCGGCTCGAATCGACGTGGCTGGTCGGCGACACGCTCCTCTTTGTGCGCAACGGCGACGTCACCGACCGCAACACCATCCTCGAAGTCGTCAAACCGCAACGCCTCCGCTATACGTTCAAACCCGTGTTTGGCGACTTTGCCAACGAAGCCCCGTCGCGCGTCAGCATCATGCTCGACCACGACAACGGCGTCACCCGGCTGACCCTGCACCACGACCAGTTCACGCCCGCCAGCGCCGTGCTACCCGCTGTGCGGATAGGCTGGCCGATGCTCCTGAGCAGCCTCAAATCCCTGCTCGAATGCGGCACACCCCTCCCCCACGCAACCTTCCCAACCGAAGCATAGGCACGGAGTGCATATGACAACCACACACGCAGTTTTGTTCGTCGACCTCCAACAAAACCAAATCGACCCCAAGTGGGGCATCCCCCAGCCCGACGCCTTCATGGCCAAGATGACCACTGCCCTCGCCGACGCCCGGGCACACGGTGACCTCGTGGTGCATATCCAACACGACGGCCCCGCCGACGAGCCCGATGCACCTTTTACTTTTATGTGGGAGCTTATCCTGACGCCCTTGGCCAGTGAGCGCGTCTTCCGCAAAACCGTTTTCAGTGCCTTCACCGAAAACCCCGATTTGCTGACCCACCTGCACATCCACCACATTCGCGACGTCACAATAATCGGCGTCCAATCCGAATACTGCATCCAGGCCAACGCCCGCGCCGCCCATGCGCTTGGCTTCACCGTGCATGTCCCTGCCGGGATGCACAGCACCCTCAACGGCGACATCCCAGCCGCCGAGATGACCGCCACCATCCACGCCCAACTCGTCGCCGAAGGCATCAGCGAGCGCCCCTACCGCGCATAGAAAGGACATCATGCGACACAGCGAACGTGCACACGCATTCTTGACCGCCGCCCGTGCGGGTGATGTGGTCACTGCCCGTGCCCTTTGTA
>CAIZHO010000227.1 GCA_903932805.1 uncultured Roseiflexaceae bacterium
CGGTCGGTGCAAAGAACACCATCCGGGCAAAGCCAATCAAATCGCTGGCCCGAACGGGTTTGCCGTCGACTCGCATCACCTTGGTGGCACTGCCTCCACTCGTTCCGTGCGCTAGTTGTTCACTCCGGCCCTGGATAATCACATCGAGATGGGTAGTGCGGTCCGTTCGGCGGATGTCGGCACTGACCCGCGCCGTCGCGGGGAGCACGTCGCTGTGTGGTGCATCCCAACAAATTAACTCACGGTCCACACTGGTGCGCGGCGACTTCGAGAGGGCGAGCAGGGCAATTGCCTCGAGCACCGAGGTCTTGCCTGCGGCATTGGGACCATACAACAATGTCGCCCCATGACCGATCGGCAGGTCGAGGCGGAGGTAATTACGGAAATTTCGGAGTGTGAGTAGTTCGATTTCCATCCACTATCCCTGCGGCAATGGGAGTTGTTGGCTGACTTCTTTGGTGAGTGCCCCATCGACGAAGCTGATCTGCTGACTCAGGTCGCTGTAGGCTTGTCGGTTGAGTTCAAGCCACTGCTGCCATTCGGGTTGGACGCGCACGGGGATATCATTTTTGAAGGCTTTCGATACTGCCTTGCAGAGTCCCGCAAAATCGAGTTCTACCCACCGCTCCAACGCGGGCGTCGGCAGCGCACCGAGGGGTGCAAACGCCCGTGTGAGTGCAAGCAATCCATCTTGGACGAGGTGCAATCGCTGAGCATGCAACAGGTAGTTATGCTCAGAAAGCATGCGCATATCGGCGTCGGTCACCAATATCTCGGGGACGGGCAGATCGACAATGTCACTCATGGTCCAACGCGGGTTCGCTTGGCGAGCAGCCTGGATATGGCGTTGTGCGGGGATACTGTTGAGGTACCCGAGGAGCCAATCGGCATCACTGTCGATCCACGCTGATGCTGACACATACCCCACGGGCATCCGGGCGACCCACAGAATCGTCCGCTGCCACTCCATGGTGAGGACTGCACGGTCGCGGGGCGGCACCACCACGCCTGCATCGAGCTCCCACCAATGACTATTGCTTTTGGGGCGATCAGCGACATGCAATGCCAGATGTCGAGCCAGCGCCGGGTACCGATCAGCGATGGCGTGCCATGCATCCACCCCGCCCTCAGGCGTATTGCATGTCGAAATCGTCCACCCAGCAGGCAATGTCAGCAAGAATTTATTGCTCTGCGCACAGGCATACCGGTGGATGTCTTCGCTGCCAATATACCGGCGAAAGCACGGTGCGAGTGTGGGGTCGAGCAATACAATCCGGTCACGTGTCGATTTGTCGATAACAAACACCGCACGTGGCGTGGGTGTGAGGCCCTCGTGGCAGACAGTGTTGATGACATCGGCAAGGCGGTGTGTGCCGGGTGGATATTTAGGCATCGTGGTCTGTTCGTTCCAGCGTGATGCGCTGTAGGGCAGCAATGTCGGCACAACCACTACAAAACATCGCTACCCGTAGCTCGTCGAGGAACCCTTGGAGCTCTGCAATGACTTGCGTCACACCGCGGCTGTCGACCGCAGCAATCAACGCTGGCTTGGCAGTGCCGACCAGATCGGCACCAAGGGCTATCGCTTTGGCTACATCGCCGCCGCTCCGGATACCACCTGACCCAATTAGTGGTACGTGTGGCAATGCGCCACGCACCTGGCGGATTGCGGTGCTGGTGGGGATCCCCCAATCGGCAAATGCGCCCGCGGTACGGGCACTGCGAGCGGCGCTGTCATGCCTGAATCGTTCGACTTCAGACCAACTGGTGCCCCCGGCCCCTGCCACGTCGATGGCAGCCACACCGACGTCGGTTAACCGTCGAGCCGTGGCTGCGCTGATTCCATTGCCGACTTCTTTGACAATCACAGGGACCGGCAGAGCACGGCAGACTGCACCAATTTTGGGGAGTAACCCGCGAAAGTCGGTATTGCCCTCGGGCTGGACTGCTTCTTGGAGCGGGTTGAGATGCAAAATCAAGGCATCTGCGCGAATCATGTCGACCGCTCGCAGACACTCGTCGACCCCATACCCATAATTGAGTTGTACCGCGCCGAGATTGGCAAACAACGCGATGTCCGGTGCAATGTGGCGCACGCGGTACGACGCTGCCAAGGTTGTGTCACCGATTGCAGCTCGTTGAGACCCGACACCCATGGCCAACCC
>CAIZHO010000228.1 GCA_903932805.1 uncultured Roseiflexaceae bacterium
CTCATGGCTGCCCCTGCCGTCCCCGTCATGAGGCTCTCAATAGCGGCGAGCGCTGCAATGGTCACCCCTGCGCTGCTGATATCACCCCATGCTGACCATGGAAATGTAGCGAAAGACAGATGATCACCCAACAAAATTGTGTGCGGTAATGCGCCGATGGTCTCGACTGGCAGCACAAAAAGCCAGCTGGTGCCCGTCATAATTGCCATAGCGACCAGTGCATCTGGGATCTGTGGCAGCAATCGTTTGCTCAACAGCAAAATCACCACCGTCGCAATGGTCAACACCAAGGCACTCGGGTTAATCGTTACTGGCTGCATGAAGTACCCACTGAGTTTCGCGATACCCGTCTCGGCCAATGGTGTGTGTACCCCCAACATGGGGTCGATTTGGCTAATTCCGATAATCAGGGCAATCCCACAGGTGAAGCCCGTAATGACGGGAGTCGGGATGAAGACGACATATCTTCCCATTCGTAAGACTCCCATCACAATCAAGAATATTCCTCCCAACACGGTCGCACCATAGACACCCAAGATACCGTTGCGGTGCAATACAACAAGCAAAACGGCTGACATTGCCCCGGTTGGTCCACTGATTTGGAACGACGTACCACCGAGCAACCCTGTTATTACTCCGGCAATGATTGCTGTTACCAGCCCTGCCGCGGCGGTCATACCTCCGGCGATGCCGTACGCAAGTGCAAGGGGCAGACACACCGCAGCAACTGTTGTCCCTGCAATCAGATCATGCCGAAAACGCTTCAGCGTATACCCAGCGAATTCTTGGCGTAGCATCGTCATCCATTGTGTAAAGCGATCCATCACAAACCTGCGATTCCAAAGCGTCATTGTTGACTCGTTGGGAAATTATACGCCTCTTTCGTTTTGGCATGAGTACGCAATAGTATGGTACGCTCATGCAGAAATGGAGACTTGGCAAGGAGTACTATGCAATCGTCTGCTACGGTTGTCATCATTGGTGCAGGGGTGATGGGGGCATCGGTTGCGTGTCATTTGGCGATGCGCGGATGTACCGATGTGGTCATCCTCGAGCAGTTCGAAAGTGAAGTGCAAGGTTCGACTGCCCGCTCTGCTGCCGGGGTGCGTCATCAGTTTTCACACGAGCTCAATGTGCGGATGTCGCAGTACGGCATCGCACGCTACAAACACTTCCAAGCAGAGATGGACGCGGATAGTGGGCTCCATCAAGTCGGCTACTTGTTCCTCATCAACGACGCCGAAAACTGGCGAGGCTACACCGAAGCAACTGCCATGCAACAGGCGTTGGGTGTACGCACACGGCTGTTGCAGCCGTCAGAGATTAGTGCAATTGTCCCCGACGTCGTCACCGACGATTTGATTGGGGCGACATTTAATCCCGATGACGGCTTCTGCGATCCGCACGGTGTCGCCATGGGCTACCTTGCCAAAGCACGCCGACTGGGCGTCACGGTTGAACGCAATGCCCAAGTCCGTGGCATCACGACCCAGTCCGGTCGTGTTGTATCGGTAGACACCGCACAGGGAAGCATCTCGTGTGAAACAGTCATTAACTGCGCTGGTTCGTGGGCCGGCGCTGTTGCAGCGTTGGCAGGGCTAGAGGTGCCCATTTTGCCGTACCGACGCAATGTCTATGTGACACAACCAACCAGAATCATTCCCGGCCAAATGCCGCTCACTGTCGATGTAACCAGCGGGTTCTGGATCCGCAAAGAGCACGATTCGCTGATTATGGGGCTTTCGAAGCCCGACGAAGCGCCGGGCTACAATATTGCCGTCGACTGGTCCTGGTTGGATACCGTATTAGACGCAGGATTTGCACGATTCCCACGGTTGGGTGACGTCACCCTCAACGAAAAGCAGTGCTGGGCAGGATGCTACGAAATTACCCCCGATCACATGCCTATCTTGGGACGCCACCCAGAATTGCCGTCATTCATCAATGCAGCGGGCTTTTCGGGCCATGGCATTATGCACGCACCCGCTACTGGACTTGTCATCGCCGAAGAAGTCCTCGATGGCAGCGCACACAGCTTTGCCATCGACCCATTGCGCATCGAACGCTACCGCACCGGCAGTATCTTTGAGCGCAACATCATCTGACCAGCACGATTTCAGTAAAGAGGGTGATTGCTTCAGGCAGAGATAACCGGGCGATAGACTCCTTTGAGTTGGCGAATCCCCCGTTTGTTGAGCTGCTTGACCGACCCTTCTGTCCGGGCGAGCTTGGTTGCAATCTCGGAGAAGGTGAGTTCATCGCCATAGCGAAGCAATAAGACTGCCCGCTGTTCCTCGGTGAGATGGTTCAACATATCAATAAACGCCGATTCGTTCTCTGCTTCGTACGCTGGTGATTGCGGTGTTTCTATCTCGCATGCATCAAGCGAGGTCACGGGGCGGCGACGCTGGCTGCGATAGCTGTCGATGACACGGTCATGGGCAATGCGGTAGAGCCATGCTTCGATGGGTAACCCCCGGTCGGTATAGGTGTGCAGGCTTTCGAGTACCCGCACGAAGACTTCGCTAGTCAAATCTTCGGCGAGCGAATAATCATGCACCCGACGCAATATATAGCGTTGGATGGCGGGTGCATGCTGTGTGTAGAGTTCGGCGACACGCTGCTGATGGTTCATACTGCCCTCCTACATACGATGTATAGGCAGTATCAACGCCTGCCGTTACCAAATCATTACCATCTGCCAATCGCTTGGGGTATAATCGTATTTGGCATTCATACGGGGAGCCATGATGAGTCAATCATTCACCATCGAGCCTGGTCAGGCGCATGATGATGTCGTCGAGCTCGCCAAAGCGTGGGCTGGCACATCGATTGCATTTGCGATTACAACCACCGGCGTCGCGAACCTCGCGACCCCAATCATGCTCCAGAATGTGCTGATTGCCGCGATCGTCTGTGGACTCGGGTTCGTGTTGCATGAGCTCGCACATCGACAGGTTGCGCGTGGGTACGGTGCTGCCGCACATTTTGCAGCCGACAATCGATGGTTGTTGATTTCGATCGGCTTGGCGTTCACCGGTATTTTTATCGCTGCGCCGGGTGCTGTTTGGCACACGGGCGTGTCGGACCCCAAGCGCATCGGCAAAATAGCCATGGCTGGCCCACTCGCCAACTATGTCTTGGCGCTCTTTTTCTTGGTGTTGTACCCGATGCTCTTTATGATGGGTGTCCAGGACGACATCTTTTTGTACTTGTGCATGATGGGCTTTTCGTTCAATGCCTGGGTAGGGTTGTTCAACCTCATCCCTGGTGGGCCGTTTGATGGCGCCAAGGTGTTAGCCTGGTCAACGCCGATCTATGCGGTGATGGTCGGATTGGCTGGC
>CAIZHO010000229.1 GCA_903932805.1 uncultured Roseiflexaceae bacterium
AAAAGTGCGTTCGGGCATATACTACGCGCACAATACGAGGAGGATAGCATGTGTCGAACGTGTGGCTGCGGTGATGTGGACGAGGTCGTCTGAGAATGCGGGCGATGCTGGAAAAAAGCGGGCGAGGTCGTCATGCCCCGCGAAGCGGAGTACGCGCCCCTGGCGATCGTTGCAAGACCGCGGTTCATCAGGGGCGACGTCGGGTGAGAATGCGGGCGAGGCTGGAAAAAAGCGGGCGAGGTCGTCATGCCCCGCGAAGCGGGGTACGCGCCCTTGGGGCATAGCACAACTGTGGTCAAACAGGGGCGCCGTCGTCATGCCCCGCGTTGCGGGGTACGTCGCCCGTAGATCCAATTCAATACTATGGCGGGCGAGGTCGGGCGAGGCACACCGATCAAATGCTCATTATTACGTTATACTATAAATGTTTCACAACAAAAACAAATAGCTCTGTTGCCTCCTGAATGCACCGCGTTACGATGCCGTGTGATCTGCAACACTGCATGCAAGAGAAAGTCAAAACGATGTTTCAACCATTGCACGTGCGCGTTGTTGGGGTGATTGTGGTTGTGTTGGCGCTCGTGGCTGCGACATTCGGGGTGTTATCTGCCGCACCCGCGTTGCCGCCTGCCACGGTCGACGCGAGTCTGCGGGCACGTGCGCAGGATGTGGCTGTACCCGTCATCATTGTGATGCGTACTGCCGATGCCGATGCCGATATGAGTGCAGTGTCGGTTGCCGATGTAGATGCACGCGCCAGCCGTATAGGGGTGCAACGCACTGCAGTGTTGGCGCGCAATACGACGATCCTCAAGATAACCAAGTCACAGCCCACACACGTGCCCCTCGTATTTGCCCGGATGAGCCCACGCGATTTGGATGCCTTGGCGAGTGACCCGGCGGTTGCCTCCATCCACCCGGATCGGCTGGTCAAGCCAGCGCTGTACGAGTCGACCACGTTGATTGGATCAGCGAGTGCCAATGCTTCGGGGTATGCTGGTGCTGGTACATCGGTGGCGGTGCTCGATTCGGGCGTGCTGAGCAGTCATGAGTTTTTGCGTGGCAAGGTCGTCGACCAAGCCTGTTTTTCGACCACAGATCGTGCTGAGCAGTCGACCTCACTTTGTCCCGGCGGCGCTTCCTCGAGCTTCGTGACGGGTGCGGGTGAGCCATGTCCCATCGAAGGGTGCGACCATGGCACCCACGTCGCCGGGATTGTTGCAGGGAAGCAAATCACCCGCGGCGGTCGGACCTTCTCTGGGGTCGCCCCCGCAGCCAAAATCATCTCGGTCCAGGTGTTCAGCAAATATGCAGCAAGTGCATGTGGTGATGGTGCGACAGGACCCTGTTTGAGCGCGTATGATTCAGATCTCATCCGCGCACTCGATTGGTTGTACACCAATCGCACCAGGGTGAGCTGGGGGACGCTGGCAGCGGTCAACATGAGCCTGGGCGCTGGTGAGTATGGGACGTTGAATGCCTGCAACGCCGACCCCACCAAGATGTCGATTGATAGGTTGCGGTCGGTGGGCGTCGCTACGGTCATAGCCAGCGGCAACGAAGATTTGGTCACCGCCATCGGTGCGCCGGCGTGTGTCTCGTCGGCGATTGCAGTGGGTGCATCGACTTTGGCCAGCATGGGCACCGTCGATACGCCGGCGAGTTTCTCGAATCGGCCACGTGCCGCCAATAACAACCCCAACGCAGCGGGCGATCGCCTACTGGATCTGATGGCGCCTGGTAATGTCGTCTGGTCGTCGATTACCACGTCGACGACCAGCTATGGTGATAAGCCCGGCACGTCGATGGCCGCTCCGCACGTGGCCGGCGCCTGGGCGGTGCTGAAGGGGATCTCGCCCAGTGCCTCGGTGACCCAGGTGTTGGGGTGGTTGCGCTCTACCGGCAAAATAATCGTTGACAGACGGAACAGTGACCCGTTGTCGATCCCCCGTATCAACGTCGCTGCAGCTGCCCGCAAAGCGGCTACTGAAGTACGAATAACGCCATCGGCGACACGAACCAAGACCAAAACAGCATCGCGAACCAAGACCAAAACAGCAACGCGAACCAAGACCAAAACAGCATCGCGGACGCGCACACATACACGCACTGCAACCCGCAGCCCCACGAAATCTGCCACCACAACACGCACTGCGACGCACACCGCGACGCACACCGTCACATCTACTGCCGAACCTACGGCCGAACCTACGGCCGAACCAACCGTAACCGAAAGCGTGGAACCATAGCCGGCCTAGTCCGACGAGGTGCATAAATACGCCGATGCACCGCCGATGACCCTCGCGAAGCGGGTACCTCGCCCCTGGTGATCGTGGCTCGTACATACCAGCGTTTGAGCGGGGCTTATTGCATAAGCCCCGCTCACTGATTCGAAACTCACCAACTCGTCACATCGCCCACGCCAAATTCACGAATGCCGTTTTCGTCGCTGATGACGTCGGCTGCGTTGGGTTCGGTGCCGATCAGGGTGCTGAGTTCTGCCACAAGCGCAGGCGCAATCCCCGTCACCCCGGCACCGGGGTTGTCGATCACATAGACGCCGATCGCCTGGTCATTGCGGAACGCCACGATCATCGTCACCCCACGGGTATAGCGATAGACGGCCGTCGTGCTGGTAGACGTCCGGTCTGGGCGTGATGCCCACGCTGCAAGCAAACCGTCGACCTGTGCTTTGGAAGCGCCGAGCACCATGCGGGCTGGGGCGACTGCGACCGGCGTCGCAGTTGCCGTGGGTGTGCGGTCGGAGCCATAGGGCACAACAATAATCGTTGCCTCCGCGGCACGCGGTGCTGGCGGGGTACAGCTTACCAAGAGAATCATCGCAGTAGTGAGAATGACCGTTTGTGCAGGGAAAAAACGCACAGGATGCAATCCTTTTCGGTATGCTGCCATGCTGATTAGACGGTTGCGTTCTCGGGCGCGTGCTGCGCCTCGCGTTGCATGATCCACACCGCGTGCGCACCTTCGCTGTTGAATGCTTGCACGGTGCCCAGCTTCTCGTAGCCGCTCCGGATGAGGTGCTGGCTCTGCCATGTGTATGCTTTGCGGGGGACATAGACAAACACCCACAGCGTCAGGATACCCGTCGACAGCCATACAATGCCCTGCAAGACGACAACGAGGATGGTGCTCAACGTGGTGATTTTGGCCGGATCCAGCGCGCCGGCGAGTTCGCTGACACTCAGCCACAGAAAGAGCACCGTGCAGATGGCAACGATGCCGCTGAGTGCGCGCGACCAGAGGTGCTTGTGGAGCAACCACGCGACCGAAAAGAAGAAGGCGAACCAGCTCCAGCCGGCTTTGAGGGCGACGGTCTTGCCCGCGGGATGGCGAAACAGGGTAAATGTATGCATGCGTCTGACTTTCTGCATCAATAAAAGCGCGCGAGTACAACGAAAAGGGAGGGGTAATTGTTGCAGTATGACGTATGAAAATGATTGGTACCGTGCGCTCAACGTATACTACGACGTTGAAAAAATGCAACCGTTCGGTGACACTCAGAGGATTGCGTACGAGCCAAGAGGTGGAGCGACCAGAGCTATACGGATGCTGACGGATTGGAACACCGTTGTTCTGTAAAAAACAGGATGAAAAGGGTCAATCAACGTGCATCCATACAGGCGAAGGGTCTTCCACCGCTGGTCAGATGACTGTTGCCGGAGGTATCGAACAGAGATTGTCGTTTCTTTGTTACAGAAATGCTCGCGGCGCATCGACAGAATCAGAGCATGTGTTCGTACACGCCACGTGGGTAAAATTCCCAAATACGCAAGTTCCGCACAGGACTGCATGCAGTGTCAATCTCGGAACAATATGGTTGCGGACCAGTCGTCTGCTTTCTCTGGCTCGATTGCTGTGGTGTATCCACATTCGGCCAGCTTCTGCTGTGTAAACAACGCATGCGCTTTGAGCATGCGACAACCAAGCGTCTTTGGGAGTGACATGAGTTGGTAGACAATTTCTGGCGACTGTCTTGCGAGAGCTGCGAGCGGGATGAGATCTTTTTTGGTAGTGCCTGGCGCGGCTAGAAGCTTGAGCGATACGTACTCGTCAGTACTCGTTGGTGGAGGATTCGTCTGTCGAATCGAGTATTCGAGGCCGGTGCGGGCAAACTGCAGGGTCTCGGTTGTGACGACGAG
>CAIZHO010000230.1 GCA_903932805.1 uncultured Roseiflexaceae bacterium
AGCGGCCGTTGCTGGTCGATGCACCGGACGCATCGAATGTGCATGGGAGTGACGGCTTGGGCGACGCGGGGTTCCGCGCACCACGTGCACTCGAATCGACGCACGGGGCGCAGGCGATCATCGACCTTGCCAAAGCCAATCCCGGCTGTACCTTGGTCACCCTCGGCCCGCTGACCAACCTCGCCATCGCGTTGTCGCTCGAACCGAACCTGGGCCAGTACATTGCGCATACGTATGTCATGGGTGGCGCTCCGAAAGCCTCGGGGAATATCACGGCGACTGCTGAGTTCAATATTTATGTCGATCCCGAAGCAGCCGAACTGGTCTTGCAACGGGGCAATCTGCAGTCGACCTGGATCACCTGGGAAAACGCCATCGACCATGTTATCCTGTGGGACCGCTGGGAGGCGCTCCTCGATGCCGGTGACATGGGCAAGCGTTTTGTGCGACCGATGTGTACCAACTTGATGAACTGGGGCAAAGAACGCAACCGGGTCGGCATGATCATGGCAGACCCCAAAGCGATGGCCGTCGCACTCGATCCGTCCTGTGCCACCGTACAGCACGTCTACATGTCGGTCGACTGCGGAACGGGAATCGGTCGCGGAATGACCGCCATCGACCCACGCGGCTTTGCAGGCAAACCGGCCAATTCGTATGTGGTCACCCATCTCGATCTCGACCGGGTGATTGCACTAATTACCCGGGCAACCGCTTTGCCCTGCGCATTCTAAGTCTGTAACCCCGTTTGATACAGGATCCAGACATGGCCGAACGGGTCACGGATTTTGGCGCTGCGGTCTGGCTCGACCGGTCTCAGCAGCGTAGCGCCGGACGCCAGGGCTCGTTCGAGGGGATCATCAATAGCCCCGCAGACGACCACCACAGCACTGGATGTCGTCGGTAGTGTATGCGCAGCATGGAGCTGTTGTTCGGGGTAGACGGACGATACAAAAAAGCGTGCCTCGCCGCTCAGCAGTTCGGCGTGTGCGACATGCACGGGGCCATCGGCAATGAACTCGATGCATGTCGCTGCAAATACGTGGCAGTACCAGCGAATGGCAGCACGGGCGTCGTCACAGGCCACATACGGGACGTATTCGTGCATCGGGGGTCCTCTATCAGCGGTGAATGAATCCGCATTTCACAACGAAGTGAGCGAAACAATGACCAAAATTGTCTTTGTGGGAGCCGGTAGTCACATCTTTACCCGTCGGTTGGCACGTGACATCTTGTCCTTCCCACGTTTGTCTGATGCAACCATCGTGTTGTACGACATCGATCAAGAACGCCTCGACCATGTCGCGTTTAGTGTACGGCGGATTGTCGCTGCTGGGGCATTTGCTGCCAACGTCGTCGCAACAACGAACATCGAACAGGCAATCGAAGGGGCAGATTATGTCATCTGTACGATCGCAGGACCATTTGAACAGTGGCGCCACGACATCGAAATCCCGGCAACATACGGCGTCGACATCAACATCGGCGATACCCGTGGGCCATCGGGTATTTTCCGGTTTCTGCGCATCTACCCGGCGATGAAACGTATTGCACAGACCATGGAACGGCTCGCGCCGCAGGCAGTGTTGCTCAATTACACGAACCCCATGGCAATGATCTGCGGTGCACTCAGCCGCGATACGACCATCCGCGTCGTCGGATTGTGTCACAGCGTGCAAGGAACGGCCGAGATGCTGGCGAAGTGGCTGCAGGTACCGTTCGACGAGCTCGAGTACCAATGTGCCGGCATCAATCATATGGCATGGTACAGCCAATTGTCACACAATGGGGTAGATGTGTACCCCAAACTCCGCGCCGCAGTCGAACGCCCCGAGATATACAACCAAGAAATCGTCCGTAACGAGCTCTTCCGCGCGTTGGGGTATTACACAACCGAATCGAGCGGCCATCACTCTGAGTACAATTGGTGGTTCCGCAAACGACCAGAACTGATTGCACAGTACTGCGATCCCGGCACAGGCTGGAACCCAGGTGCGAGCCAGGCCGCACTGCGTTGGTACGCGACGCACATGCATCAATGGCGAGATGAAGCGTTGCGTGAACAGGCTGACCCGCAACCAGTCGACTTAACCCCCAGCAACGAATATGCGGCTGCGATCATCAACGCGCTCGCCGGCGGGGTACCATTCACGTTCAATGGGAACGTCAGCAACCGCGGGTACATCAGCAATCTGCCAGACGGTGCCTGCGTAGAGGTACCCATCCAGGCGAATGCAACAGGACTCCATCCCGTCACCGTCGGCGCATTGCCGACTGCCGTATCACTGCTGACGAATTTGAGCAGTCAAATCGAAGAGCTCGCAATTACAGGCTGTTTAACAGGCGATCGGAACGCGATATATTTGGCCAGTTATCATGACCCGCTGTGTGCGGCACGCCTTTCGCTCGCAGAAATCCGTTCAATGGTAGACGAAATGTTTGCGCAGGCACAACCACACCTCCCGCAGTTTTCCTAAGCTCACCGACAACAACACTGCTTCGGGCACCACATATGTGGTGCCCTGTTTCGTTATAATGAGATTTGACACTCCGTTTTGAGGGACATATGGCGAACTTCAGCCCCTACGCTCAAGCAAATACATCGGCCGACCGTGCATACGGTTGTTGCTTTTTCGGGATTATTGTCGCTGTCTTTGCAGCGGCGTGGTATGTGCTCAAATACGCGTTTCGGGCTGCGTTCTGGCTGATGAAATATGTATTCATCGCGATGTACTACGGTATCGCAGCGCCGTTTTTGCTCTTCGAATTTCTCTGGCGGCGGGGCGGAATGTGGCGCCCTTTGCTGATGGTTGGTGCAGGTCTGATGTTTTTGGTGGCGCTTGTTTTGGTGCTGACTGCACCGTCGATCCCAGCCAAGCCTGCCGTCGTCGCCACCGCAACAGGAACGGCCAGTCCGACTGTTGCAAATACTGAGACGCCAGTCCCCGCAACCCCCACCGCCACCGTGAGCGCCGTTCCGACGGCGACTCTGCGCAGCACTCCGCGGGCTACACAGGTTGCGACAGCGGAAGCGCAATCGCCGACCCCCATACCGCCTGAAGCTCCTACCGCAACCGTCGCGGCTGCCGTTGCTCCACAACCAACGTCGGGCGACGAGCGAATTGCTGCATTTGTCTCGTCGGTGACGGATGGCGATACGGTCCGATTGAACTACGAAGGTACCGTCCAATCAATCCGTATGATCGGCGTCGATACGCCTGAGACACGGGATCCACGCAAGCCAGTGCAATGCTACGGCGCTGAGGCGAGTCGGTTCACCAAAGAAATGCTGCTCAAACAGAACGTGACTATTTCGTTTGATGAGACGCAGGGTATACGCGATAAATACGACCGACTGCTCGTCTACATTTGGTTACCAGACGGCAGACTATTCAACCAGCTCCTTATTTCTGAAGGGTATGCGTTCGAATACACCTACAACTTGCCATACAAATACCAAGCCGAGTTTATTGCCGCAGAAAACGATGCACGCGTTGCACAACGTGGATTGTGGGCCACAACGAGCTGTAACGGCGTGGCCAGCCCAGTGACACCGACACCATGAGCGACTCCAGTATCAACCGTCGTCTCGGAGTCGTGGGAGCTCTGCTGGTGTTGTGCGCCATCCTCGTGCATGGCTGGCCTGCTGTGGCAGCCCCGCAGCACCGTGGAGCGCCGCCCACGGGGAGCATTCGGGCGTTTGTGACGCATGTTGTCGATGGCGACACTATCCGCGTGCGCATCGGCACAATCAACGAAACCGTTCGTCTCATCGGGATTGACACCCCAGAAGTGGTCGATCCACGCAAACCCGTCCAGTGCTACGGCCGCGAGGCAAGCGCACGCACCAAAACGTTGCTTGAAGCACAAACCGTCTACCTCCAAGCAGACAGCTCACAGGGTGATCGCGATCGGTACGGCCGTCTCTTGCGTTATGTCTGGTCCGCAAACGGAGTGGACACAAATCTCTTGCTCATCAGTGACGGGTACGCGTTTGAATACACCTATGCAGTCCCCTATCGTGCGCAGTTGGCCTACAAGGCCGCCCAATCGAGTGCACGGAGCGCGCAACGAGGACTCTGGTCACCGAGCACCTGCGCGGGGGTCGTTGCAGCCACCAAGACACGCACAGCCACCAAATCCCCCACACCCACACGTACTGCCACGGCGACACCTGCCGGAACAGTCAGCGCCGCATCTGCCCCCTGTAGCGTCGGCCAGATCAAAGGCAATCGCACAACACGCATCTACCATCTGCCGAGCGGGGCATATTATGCCAAAACCAAACTGAATGTGCAGTGTTTTGAGAGCGTTCGTGACGCCGAAATGGCAGGCTATCGGCCATCCACACGGTGAATACGCTGCGCGGATGGATACGGTATAATCCGTCCATCCGCACAGAGGAGTGTGAACATGCGTGTTGATATGATCCGCAGTCTATGGGGCGTCGACGCCCCGCTCGAAGTAGTGTTGCCGGTATTTGCAAATCTTGGCTATCGCGGTATCGAGGTTGGTGCTCCATTTGACCGTGCAGAGCAACTCAGTATGCGACGTCTCCTCGACGAACACAGACTCGACTACATTGCTCAGGTTTTTTCGAGTGGCGAAACTGTTCGAGATCATCTCGACAGTGTCCGACTGCAGCTCGAAAACGCTATCGCATGCGGTGCCCGCCAGGTTACTTTGCACGGATGGCGTGACGCATCGCACTTCGACGATGGGTGTCGCTTTGTCGAAGGTATTTTGCAGCTCGAACAAACCTATGGTATCCGCTGTGGTCATGAGACGCATCGTGGTCGTCTGTTGTTTAATCCGTGGACCACTGCTGCATATCTGGCTCGATATCCCGATATGTACATTTGTGCCGACTTGAGTCATTGGGCAGTCGTCGCAGAGCGGTTGATCCCTGACTGCGAAGAAATCATCAATCAGGTCGCAGCACGGACCATTCACCTCCATGCTCGTGTGGGACATAGCCAAGGCCCACAAGTCATCGACCCGAGGCTTGCACGGTATACCCAAGAAGTCAGCGCACATGAACATTGGTGGCGCTTGATATACCTCGCAAATCAGGCCCGCAACGAAGTCGCACTGACCGTCACACCCGAGTATGGCCCGCCACCGTATCAGGCGCTGGACCCACATACAAATGAACCGTATCAACCATTAGCAGACATCATTGAGTGGCAACACCAACGTATACGCGAACTCTTCGCATAAGGCAGCGAAAACCCGCCCGTGGCAATGCCACGGGCGGGTTTTTGTGGGTGGGCATCAGGCCAAGCCGAGCACCTTGAGGATGTTGCCATAGTTCAGCCCGATAATCAGAC
>CAIZHO010000231.1 GCA_903932805.1 uncultured Roseiflexaceae bacterium
CACTCACCGTCATAACGCCATCACCCGACAAGGCTGCCAACAGAAGAGCACTTTTGACCTGTGCAGATGCGATGGGGAGTTCATACTGGCCGCCGTGTATCGTTGCTCCACGGACACTAATCGGGGCCAATGCACCATGTTTGCGCCCATCGAGCACTGCACCAAGCGCACGTAAGGGATCAACAATACGCCGTTGTGGTCGTGAGCGTAGTGATGCATCCCCCGTCAGTACGGCATACATGCCGTCGATGCCGGCAAGCAAGCCGGTCATCAGGCGCAGCGTCGTGCCAGAGTTGCCGCAATCGAGCACATCGCTCGGCTCACGCAACCCACGCAAACCGACCCCATGCACTACCACACGATCGGCGTGTTGTTCGATCTGCACTCCCATTGCGCGGAAGCAGGCGATCGTCGACAGACAATCAGCGCCGGGCAAAAAATGCGTAATCTCCGCTTTGCCTTCAGCAATTGCGTTGAACATGACCGCTCGGTGCGATATGGATTTGGCACCGGGCACAGAAAGAGCGCCACGGAGTCGCGGCGCTGCACTTATCTGTCTCGTAGCCATTGTTTATCCTTTGCGCCAGCTGCATGGCAGCTAGCTGTCGCTGTTGATGATGAGTTTGTAGCCGAATCCACGCACCGTCACCAAAAACTTGGGCTGGGCAGGGTCCGCTTCGATCCGTTGTCGTACGCGATAGACCAATGCATCTATCGCATTGAAGTCGTAGACTTCGTAGTCCCAAATATCTTTTGCGATGTCTTCTTTGCTGACGACATTGCCGTTGCGTCGGTACAGCAGGTGCAACAACTGGAACTCTTTGACCGTCAACGGTGGATCGAGCAACACCCCTTTGATATGCACCGTTTTGGCACCGTCATCGATGAGGATATCGCCTTCTGGTGCTTTGCGTATACTGAAATTGGGTAGTTCACCCTTCTGCGTGGCTTCAGGATCAATAAACACAATCTCGGTAGCGCCAACCAGAATAACGTCTTGGCTGTTGAGTCGCATCATGTCTGAGATGACTTGCCCATTCACAAACGTCCCGTTGGTGCTTTTGAGGTCACGAACGATGTACCCATGTGCATCGTGTTCGAGCGTTGCATGGCGGCGTGATGCCAGCGGATGCGTAATGACGATGTCGTTTTGTTGATCGCGCCCAATGGTGATGACCTCTCGATGCCATTCAATTTGCACTTCGCTGATTTCAGGATGGCGAATACGCAACATCGGTACGGGATTCGCATGTATCACGTGTGCCTCCATCTAGCAATTAATATGCATATCGATGCGGAATGGGTGTGTCATCAAATCGTCATATGTTACAATGACCATAATTACGCCGATTATACCACATCGTCGTTGAGTTGAGGGGTGTGCTGTGTTGAATCTCGTCGGCGACGCTTCGAACGCTACAAAATCCATGCCGAGATCGGTCGTGGCGGCATGGCACGGGTCTACCGCGCCACCGACACCATTCTTGGGAGATCCGTTGCGCTCAAAGTGCTTTCTCCGCAACTCGCCAGCGATCCTGAGTTTTCGGCACGTTTTCGTCGTGAAGGCAAAATCGTCGCAGGCCTGCAACACCCGCATATTGTTACGTTGTTTGACATCGGCGAAGCGGAGGGTATTCAATACCTCGCCATGGAGTTCATCGATGGGCGGAGCATCTATGCCGTGATCCGCGAACGTGGTGCATTGCCTGGCGAAGTCGTTGCAATCTTGATCCGAGCGGTCGCATTGGCACTCGATTATGCACACGCGCAAGGGGCCGTGCACCGCGATATCAAGCCCCAAAACATCCTCATCGACCAGAACGGTCGAATACTCCTCACCGATTTCGGGATTTCGGTATCGAATAACGACGAGGCAGGTCGCCTCACCAAAACGGGTCTCTTTATGGGGACGCCCGAATACATGTCACCCGAACAAGTGTCGGGTGAGGTTGTGGACCAGCGCACCGACCTCTATTCGCTGGGCGCCGTTCTGTTCGAGATGCTTTCCGGCGCCAGGCTCGTGCCGCACCGCGGGATTGCGGACCTGGTGCGCTCCCCAAAACGGCGTTCGCTGCAGGGCGGG
>CAIZHO010000232.1 GCA_903932805.1 uncultured Roseiflexaceae bacterium
CGCGGGTGCGGTGGGCTAGAGAGTGGCTGCAGACACCGGGGTGACCATCCCACATGCGTCTTCGTCCGCGAAGCAGACGAGCGGGTGATGTGCAGCATACGAAAGCGCGACGCGTTGCCCAATGTCGTACTTCGTCTCGTGGTTGCTACGGCATTGGATCGCCGTTCCGTCGTCGAGCATACATTGGTAACGATACTGCGGCCCTTCGTACAAACGGTCCGTGATGACGGCGTTGGTGGCGGGTCCGCCCATGGTAATGGCCACATCGTCGTGCCGAATCATGACGTGCATGCGGGCAGTGATGGGCGGCATCTGGGCATCGGGCACGACCCGCCCGAGTGCGGTGTTTGCCTGTGCATCGATGGGGAGGAAGTCGGCTGGCCCCATAAAGCAGGCCGCAAAGCGGGTCAACGGTTGACTGTAGAGCGCCTCGGGGGTGCCGATTTGGTGCAGAATACCCTCGTGGAGCAGGGCAATCCGGTCCGCAATGGCCAACGCCTCGCTCTGGTCGTGGGTGACGATGATGGCCGCCGTGTTGGTCCCGCGCAAAATCGCCCGCAACTCGGCCCGGATCCGATCGCGGATGGCGGTGTCGAGGTTGCTGAACGGTTCGTCGAGCAAAATCACCGATGGCTGTGGTGCGAGTGCCCGGGCAATTGCGACCCGTTGTTGTTGGCCGCCCGACAGTTGGTGGGGCAGGCGCTGCTCGAGCCCTGCCAAGCCGACCTGGTCGATAGCGGCCGTCGCCAGAGCGACCTGCTGGGCTTTGGGGGTGGCGTGCAGGGCAAAGCGGACATTTTCGAGCACGGTCATATGCGGGAACAGCGCGTAATCTTGAAAGACCATGCCGACGCGGCGCGCCTCGGGGGGCATCGTACGCCCGGCACGGACCCCGCGGATGGTGATATCGCCCGATTCGGGCAATTCGAGCCCGGCTATCAACCGCAAGGTGGTCGTTTTGCCCGAACCGCTCGGTCCCAACAAGACCAACACTTCGGCAGGGTAGAGGTCGAGATGCATGTCGCGCACAATCGGGTGCCGGGCAGTGGGCGGATGCCGTGTCACGGCGCTGAGTCGTATCAGTGGTTCCATAGCTTACCCTTGTGTGCGTTCGTGATGGAAGAAGCTCTGCAAAATCATACTCACCGGCACGAGTGCACCGGCAATCAACACCAGTGCGGGGAGTGCCGCTGCACCGTAGAGCCCGTCACTCGTCGACATCCAGATCCGTATTGCTAGTGTATCAAAGCCGACGGGCTTGAGGAGCAACGTTGCCGGCAGCTCTTTGAGAATCCCCAGACACAACAGTGCCCAACCGGCGCGTAATCCAGGCCCTGCCAGAGGCACTAGGATGCGCCAAAACACCCGCGGACCAGTAGCCCCCATCGCCCGCCCAGCCTCGGTATAGACCGGTGGGATGGCGGCAAATGCCGCCGCAAAACTCTGGATTGCTTGGGGAATCGACCGGATGATGTACGCCAATACCAGGGGCACCATCCCCCCGACCAGCCATGGCACCCCGCCCTGTACCACGATGACGATGCTCAAGGCCACCACAATGCCCGGCATTGCACTGCCAGATTGACTCAGGCGCCCAATCAAACGGCCGGCACGCCCACCGGTACGCATCAACTGGAGCGGTGCCAATGCGATGAGCGTCGTGATACTGGCCACGAGTGCTGCTGCCCCAAAGGTCTGTAGCGCAATGCCTGCCAACCGCCCGCTACTGATATGCCGGGCGGCGGCATGGATGGCGGGTTGGCTGCTCATGCCGACCAACACGGCAACCGGGGCGACGAGGGCACAGATGCTCAGCAGACCGAGGAGCGCCAACACGACTGCATGCGTCGCTGGCCCGAGGGTGCGGAGCTGCCGTGGGCGCCACAGTGCGGCCTGGTGATGCGGTGCGCTGCCACCGATGCGATCGGCGAGCCACAACATCCCCACCGACATCACGACTAGCGGCACGCTGAACAGCGCCGCTCCCGAGCGGTCAATGGCACCCCCGTAGCGACTATAGATCGCGGTGCTCAAGGTCGGTAGGCGTAGCAACGAGGGCAACCCGTACTCGCCGAGTGCATAGATGAGCACCAACGCCATGCCCCCCAAGAGTGCAGGCAACACCATCGGTAGCGTGATATGCCACAGGCGCGCAGGCCAGCGTACCCCAGCCAACAGTGCCTGCTCGGTGAGGTGCCCGCTGCCTTGGCGCAGGATCGCAGCAACCGGCAGATAGACATAGGGCGACAGGCACAATGCCAAGATGACTGCCGTGCTGCCCAGCCCGTAGATGGCGCCAAACGGGAGCGTCCCCGTGCGTATTAACCCCTGAGCGACGAGCCACTGTTCGCCCGCACCGTGGGGGCGCAACACCGTAAGGGCGCAGATACCGGCCACATAGGGTGGGATGGCCAGCGGGAGGACCGCCAATACGCGCCAGACGCGCCGCCCCCACACCGCACATTGCTCGATAAGCAATGCCTGTACCGTCCCAATCAGGGCGCTCAGCACCGCAGTGATCAGCGCCAACAGGAGCGTGTTGGTGAGGACCGGGACCATGATGATGGCCGGCGGGAGCTGCTGCCAACGCAGCGTGCCCACGGCACGGGCCACGAGGGTGACGACCGGCACGAGTGCCAACGCCGCAACCAATACCCCAGCCAGCCAGACGACCAGCGGGGGACTCGACCGTTGAGGGTGCTGTTGCGGTGCTGCCATCCGTTATGGAATTCCTGCGTTTTGCATCAGCAG
>CAIZHO010000233.1 GCA_903932805.1 uncultured Roseiflexaceae bacterium
AACTCACCGCCATGGGATCACTGATGGCGCACCTGCATCGACACACCGCGCAGTGGAGTCCACCGCCCGGCGCTTCATTCCCGTCGTTGACCCACATCCTGATGAACAGTACCGACATCCTCATGACATCGACGCATTCCTGCCTGACACCGGCGCTGCGTGATTGCATGGCGCGCGTCATTGAGCGCATCCAACCGCACTACGAAGGCCTCGGTCAGAGTCAACCGACTCAGGTCATCCATGCCGATCTGCATGGCTACAACGTGCTCTGGCATGAGCAGCGTATCGCAGTCATCGACTTCGACGACGCCGGCATCGGCTGGCCAATCCAAGACCTCGCCATCTGTGCCTACCATCTGCGTACCAATCCTGGCGCAGAGGCGTACGTCAATGCCGGGTACCAACAGATTGCACCGTTGCCCATTTGTGACCCGGCGGCGTTCGAGGCACAGCTCATCGCACGCGGCATCCTGATGCTCAACGATGTCCTCGGCTCACCGATCGCGGCCGATATCGAATTCGCCCCCGTCTACGCCGAACGGCTGCTGCGACGCATGGCGTGTTACCTCGACACCGGGGTATTCCAGATGCTGATGTAAGCAACGACGAGCGCGTGCACACACGTGATCTGACAGCATCCGTCCCACGCACATCGAGCCTCGCCACTCCCACACCATGGGACAGATGTGCATCATATGAAAACAGCCCCGTTCCAGTACGGAACGGGGCTGTTTGCGGTGAAGTGTCATCTTTCTGTCGGACGTTCGTTCCCAAGCAGTGGGCGGGCGTGTTCCGAGTCCTGGAGTCCTTGGTTTACTTCACCGTAGATCAGCATCGTGCCAATGTGGGCATAGACCAAACTGCTGAACACCATCCATATCAAAATGAGTGCGCCGGTCACGCCCCATACCGAATCGAGCCGCAACACCAGCGGTACCAGTGCAGCAAAGACCAACGGTGCGATGTACAGCGGCAGACTATGGATGCGCGCTTTGGCGTAGTATCGCCGTGCATGTGGTCGCAACGCCTCGCGCAGGGGGAACGACGTGAGTGCCCGTTCTGGACCGCTATCATCCAAATAGACCAAACGACCCACGGCCGACACGCCCGTCAAAAAAATAAACAGCCACCAGGCGATGAGTGCCCCACCGATGATACCCAAGATGCCGAACTGACCCTCGTCAGAGCGTGCCATCAGCATCGTCAGGCCGCCACAAAAAAAGAGCAAACCCATCAACATCAGCGGCATCATGAAGTAGACGAAATCGACCAACACCGCAAACAAGCCCATCAACCAGCGTGTCGTCCAATCGTAGAACGGCGGCAATGGCGATGCATATCCCTTGCGTGTATTGTCCATGTGTTCGACCACGAGGCCGGCTGCCAGCGGGTGCCCAAACAGCGTCAGGCTAAACAGCCCACCCAGTCCGATGGCATGCCACCAGCGCTTGTCTGCATGAATGGTCCGGAGTGCACGACGAAGCATGGTGTCACCCTTCTAGATCCCCAACATATCGTCGTCGCTGGCTGAGGGTTTGGTTTTGACTTGGGCCTGCTGGTAGCGCGCCCACAATTGCGCTTCTTGGGCGGCGGCTGCTTCGCGCGCAGTTTTGACAATCTGCCCGACAAAGCTCGCCGGGTCGTCCAATTTGCCGATACGCCGTAGCCACAAGTACCCAACCACACTGCCGGCCAACAGCCCAAACAGCAATCCGATAATGAATCGTCGCATGGTGTCACCTCTCACTCAAAAAATCCGCACCGCCGCAGACGCGACGGTGCGGATTAGGCATTAAGACTTAGCTGCGATTTCGGCCTGTGCACGTGCGATGAAATCGTCCACCGCGATGGCTCCGAGGTCTTCGCCGCTCCGAGTACGCACGGCAATGGCACCGGCTGCTGCTTCGCGGTCGCCCACGATGAGCATGTAGGGTACTTTTTGCATCTGCGCATCGCGAATCTTGGCCTGCATGCGGTCGCGGCCCATGTTGACCTCGACGCGCATCCCCAAGGCGGCCATTTTGGCCTTTACCGCAAGGGCAAACTCGCTGTGCTTTTCGTCCGAAATAGGGATGATGACCGCCTGAATCGGTGCCAACCAGAGCGGGAAGGCGCCCGCGAAGTGCTCGATCATCACTGCCATGAAGCGCTCGGTCGAGCCGGTCACGGCGCGGTGGATCAGCACAGGCGTGTGCATCTGGCTGTCTTCGCCCACGTATTCGACGCCCAGGCGCGCCGGCTGGATGAAGTCGATCTGGATGGTCGACAACTGCCACTCACGGCCCAGCACGTCCTTGGCCAAGAAGTCGGCTTTGGGGCCGTAGAACGCTGCCTCGCCCTCGACGGCCTCGTACGAAACGCCGTTGGCGTCCAAGGCGCTTTTGAGGGCGGCCGTGGCGCGCTCCCACTTGTCGTCATCGTTGACAAACTTGCCTTCGTTGCCGCGGAGCGACAAGCGCACGCGGTAGTCCGACAAGGTGTAGGTCGTCAAGACTTCTTTGATGAGCTTCAGACAGCGGCTGAACTCTTCTTGGATCTGGTCGGGCGTACAAAAGACATGGCAGTCGTCTTGGGTCAACGAACGTACGCGCGTCAGACCGCTGAGCGCACCGCTATCTTCGTAGCGGTATAGCGTGGCGAACTCGGCGAAGCGCATCGGCAGCTCACGGTATGAGTGACGACCCATTTCTTTGAACAGCGTCATGTGTGACGGGCAGTTCATTGGCTTGAGGCGGAACACCGAATCGCCATCGACCATCGGCGGGAACATCGAATCGCGGTAGTTGTCGTAGTGACCCGACTTGTGATACAGCGTCTCTTTGACCAGATGGCCGGTCCAGACATGCTGGTAGCCGTGGCGCGTCTGCGCCTCGCGCACATAGGACTCCATTTGGTAGCGGATCATTTCGCCCTTGGGGGTGAACAACGGCAGGCCGGCACCGACGTCTTCGGAGAAGTAGAACAAGCCCAGTTCGCGACCCAGCTTGCGATGGTCGCGGCGCTTGGCTTCTTCGAGTTGGAACAAGTACTTCTCGAGGTCTGCCTTCGATTCCCACGCCGTCGCATAGATGCGCTGGAGTTGCGGGCGCTTTTCGTCACCACGCCAGTAGGCACCGGCGACGCTCATCAACTTGAAGCCGTCAGCGGGGATTTCTTTGGTGTTAGCCACGTGTGGGCCACGGCACAAATCCTCGAACGTGTCTTGTTTGTAGGTCGAAATGACGACCGCACTGCTGTTGGCGGCTCCGCCGTTTTCGTCCTGCCCGGCTGCCAAACCGTCGATGAGCTCGAGCTTGTAGGCTTGATCGGCGAAAATCTGGCGCGCTTCGGCGGCACTCACTTCGCGGTACACAAAAGCGTGTTTGCCGTTGATGATGCGGCGCATGCGTGACTCGATGTCGGCCAGATCGTCTGGCGTCAAGGCGCGCGGGAGGTCGAAGTCATAATAAAAGCCGTCGTCGATCGGCGGACCGATGGCGATACTGGCAGCGGGGAAAATCTCGCGCACTGCTTGCGCCATCACGTGCGCCGCCGAGTGGCGAATTTTGTAGAGTTGGTCGTGCACAGCTGACATGCCCTTTGGCTCCTCACATACAGATACCTGTTTATCTGTCTCTATTCTACCACGTGCGATTTTTTACAGAAAACGGGCGAGGTGTTGGGGTTTACGGGCGAGGTGTTGAAGTCTACGGGCGACGTCGTCATGCCCCGCGTAGCGGGGTACGTCGCCCGTAGATGATAGACTCATAGCATACACAACCATCAAAGGTACACCCATGACCCTCACCCTCACCCTTGTCACCCTCGTCGTGCCCGAATACGACGCAGCCATTGCCTATTACACCGGCACCCTTGGCTTTGTGCTGCTCGAAGACACACCGCTCAGCGCGACCAAACGCTGGGTGCGCGTGGCGCCATCCCCGAACAGTGCGGCATTTTTGTTGGCGCAAGCGGCCACACCCGCACAACACGCCGCAATCGGCAACCAGACCGGTGGCCGCGTGGCGTTCTTTCTGACGACCGACGATTTTGCCCAGACCTATGCACGCTACCAGACCGCCGGCGTGCTGTTCCGCGAACAACCGCGCCACGAAGCATACGGCTGGGTTGTGCAGTTCACGGATTGCTACGGCAACCACTGGGATCTGATTGGACCAGAATAGTATCTGTATGGATGCAAAGAACCCATGGTGCTGCGCACCATGGGTTCTTTCGGTTGATTGCATCGCAACCGGAGTTACTCGGCCGCGAAGGTGACTTCCAACGCACCATCGAGCACACGTATCTGCTCGATAGGCGTCGCACCAGCCAGTTGCTCGTTGATTGCCTGCTGCATGAGCGGGACGATTTGGGTAATGAGGGTGCCCAACATGCCGTCCATCTTGGCGTCTTTGATGACCACGAGTCCTTTTTCGGCAACCAAATTACAATGCAACACACCACTCAATGGACCCGCAATCAACTCGACCGCGACGTCGTCCTTGAGGAACGTCACTTTGCCCACTTTGGCAGGGCTGTCTGCTGGCGTGGTCAGCTTCTCGTTGATCTCGGCCTCAGTAATCGTAACGACCTTGCCTGATACCACTTCAGCCGCTTTAGTTGGCTCTGCAACGGCGATTGTGGCCGTCGGTGCTACCTCCATCGTCGGCACCGTGGTGTCATTAGCGGCAGGTTGCTGGCCGCTATACCACAAATACCCGAGTACCAACACTAACAAAATAATCAACAAACGCAGATATTGCATGATTTCCTCTTTCGTACCGGATTCGTTCGTGCTCCGGTGACCGTATACCCATGGTCCGTGCCGGTGTTCACTACAAATTGTAACATAGCGCATTCAGACGATAGAAAAGCACTGTATGCTATACTAAACGTGATTTTTGGTGGGCGGAGGTGCTGATGAATCCTTTTGATTTTGCAACACTGCTCGTGTGCTTTATTGCACTCGGGTTCGGGTTTTTCTATGGCGTGCTACGCATGATTGTATTCGGTGTGTTGGCATATATCTGCCTCGTGCTGTCGGGCCTGTACTTCCAAACCTTTGGTGACATGTTGCATCTCTATGCAAACATTAACCTGCCCGAAAGTCATGCTATTGCCTTTTTGTCGACGTTTTTGGTGACGTTCGTCGTGCTGTCCGCCATGGGGTTATACACCTTTCGCTCGATCGCCGGTGACCAGCAGTCGACGACCAGCCGCGTGACCGGGATTGGGATGGCATTACTCAACGGCTTGGTGGTCTGGGGGGTGGTCGCACATCTGTTGATCTTGATTACCCAAACGGTCCCCGAGTCC
>CAIZHO010000234.1 GCA_903932805.1 uncultured Roseiflexaceae bacterium
GCGCGCCGTTTGATGCTCGACAAAGCACTGGTACGCTATGCGGTGTGGGTCAACGGCCAGGTCGAAGTCACCACACAGGGCGGCAATCGCTGGGTCTCGATCCCGCATCCGTTGTTCCACTGGTCTATCGGGGCGATTGCATGGCTGATGCGCGATGTGTACTATCATCGTGCTTTACCCGTTACGCTGATGCTCTATCAAATCGCCAGCATGGTGCTCTTGACGGTTGTGATGATGCGCATGGCTGGCCCGCGGGTCCATTGGGTCTGGGTCTGGTGTGTGTCACTGCTCCTCTGTGTCGTAGCAGCAATCTATGTGCCCGACGTCAACCCGATGATCTATCGTGGCCAGGGGTCGGTTACGGTGTTCCACAATGCCACCACGATTGTCGCCAAACCGGTCACCTGGGCAGCGTTGCTCCTCGCATTGGCGTTGTTGCGCCCACAGACGCGTCAGCGCCTGTGGGTAGTGATACCCCTCGCTTTGCTGACGATGATAGCTGCGACCTTGGCCAAGCCCAACGGTCCAATGGCAATTATCCCAGCACTGTGGATCCTCGTGGCGTTGCTCTGGCTGGTGAAGGCGCGCATCCCCATCCATGCAGCCTGGTTGATTGGGCCGAGCGTGGCAGCGCTGGTGGTGTTGGTGTTGCAATCGACGGTACGGAGCAATGGCGGGAGCGATTTTGCCATCTCGTGGCTTCAAGCCGCTGCACTGAGTAGCCCTGCACCGTATCTCTCGGTCCTGCAGTTGGTGGCGTTCCCGCTGGCGACCATACTGGTAACGCCGCTGTTGTGGCGTGATCGGTTGACGCTGGTGGTGGCACTGGCATTTCTACTGGCGGTGGTGCAATACCTGCTCTTTGTCGAACCAGCCAACGTGAGTGCCAACAATTTTGCCTGGGGCATGCGCATCGTGGTGCCGCTCTTGTTTGCCTGCACACTCGGTGTTGTGTTGCGCACCCGGCCAACTGGTGCGCGTGGACTTCTGTTGGCGTTGCTCTTGACGTCACACCTGCTGGCGGGCGTGTTATATCTCGTGCAGCTCCTCACGACCGCATCGTACCTGTAGATACTACAGTGCTACGAAGAGCCGTGTGGTTGCGGTATACTGACATCGACGCTCTTTGGAATGCGAGACACCATGAACGAATCACTCCCTACCTTGGCTCCGTCGAATCGCACCGTGCAGGTGTTGACCATAGCATCCCTTGTTCTCGTCATTGCCGAACCGGCTATCCCGGTGAGCACACAACTCATCGCACTCGCAGCACTCCTCGCCGCGACGCTCGCATGGGTCTATACCGCACCACTGCGCTGGCCTTCGGTGGCGTTTTTGGTTGCCACGGTACCGTTACTGCTCTGGCCCGCACAACCATTTGGCCAATTGTGTGTGCTGATCAGTGCCAGCTTTGTGCTGGTGCGGAGCTTTATCCCCACACCCGACAGCACCAAATTGGGCGGCAAACGCGAACAAGCACGCGGTCGCTACCGGTCCCTGGCAATTGCCACCACCGCCGCTTTGGCAGTCGTCACGTTGTTGGGGAGTGTCGGTGCCATGAGCTGCACCACGTTCCCGTTCTGCGGCGAAAACGGCATTATTGCCCAACTCCAAAACAGCCACCGCGTCTTTTCGGTCATCGCAGCCATATTCACGCTGCTCCTGGTCGTTCAGACGTTGCGGAGCTACACCACAACGGCTTCACGTGTGTCTGCCTATGCACTCGGCAGCCTCGTGCTGGCACAAGTGGTGGCGGGCATTTTTGTCACCACATCGGTACTCCAAGCAGTCACACACGCCGTGCTGAGTGGATTGAGCATCATCAGCGCAGGCGTTTTGGTCGGCCTGGCGTACCATCTGCCATGGACATTCGTGACCGTCGACGCACCGGCCAAAACCATCGAAAGTGACGACA
>CAIZHO010000235.1 GCA_903932805.1 uncultured Roseiflexaceae bacterium
CAATCAGGCAAATGTGCTCTATACGTTCTATCCTTCATTGATTGCACACCCTGCCTTTTATCTTGGTCTGGTGCTGCTCGTCGTCGGGACGTGGCTGGTCACCGCGAATCTCTTTTTGACCTACTCGCTCTGGCGCAGAGAAAACCCACACGAACACCTCCCGCTCGCGGTGTTTGCAACATTGACCAACTTCGTCTTGTGGTGCGTCGCATCATTCGGGGTCGCCATCGAAGTCTTGTTCATGTTGTTGCCGCTTTCACTCGGCCTGATTTCGCATACCGACCCACAAGCCGGCCGGGCATTATTTTGGTTTTTTGGTCACCCATTGGTCTACTTCTGGCTGTTGCCCGCATACACCTCGTGGTATGCGATGCTTCCCAAGCAAGCAAACAGCCGCATCTTCTCGGATCCTTTGGCACGCGTGGCCTTCATCCTGCTGATGATTTTCTCTATTCCGGTCGGTGTTCATCACATGTTCACTGATCCGGGTGTGAGTGCCGTGATGAAGGGGATCCAAACAGTATTCACCTTTGTGGTGGCCATTCCGAGCTTGTTGACGGCATTCAATGTCGGAGCAATGCTCGAACGCGCCGGTCGCAACCGGGGGGCAAAAGGCCTTTTCGACTGGATGTGGAAGCAAGACTGGCGTAATCCGGTCATTGCGGCACAGATCTCTGCCATGATATTGTTCATCACCGGTGGTATCTCAGGGATCATGAATGCCTCACTGACACTCAACATCGCCCTGCACAACACGTCGTGGATCCCCGCCCACTTCCATCAGACCCTCGGAGGTGCGGTGACATTGACCTTTATGGGTATCTGTTACTGGTTGATACCTATGATCCGTGGGCGCGGGTTGTACAGTGCCAAAGTTGCCCTCTGGCAAGTGCACACCTGGTCGATCGGCATGATGATTTTCGGGTATACCTACGGCGCTGCTGGTCTCCTCGGCGTGCCACGACGGACCGACCTCGGCGCAGCACCGTATGTCAACGAACTCGCAGTGCCGTATCTGAATGCGTCGGTTATTGGCGGTGTACTTTTGCTCATCAGCGGTATCTTGTTCTTTGTGAACATCTTCGGGACGCTCTTCATTTCTAAGACCCCACTCACCGAAGAAGCACCGATTGACACCTATGTCGAATCAAAGTCCCCACTCTGGATGGAAAGATGGGGCCTCTGGTTGAGCATAGTTGCAATTCTCTGCGTGATCGCATGGGCACCGGTGTTCCTCGAAGTCATCGATTTTACCAATGGCTTCCAGACTCCTGGGTATAACCCCAACGGCGGCATATACAAACCGTAACGTCATCATATTGCGGAGGGATGATGCATCCCTCCGCAAGGAAATGCTCATGTTCAAACCACTCGCTAAACACGAGTTCGTCCTTCAATTCAGCGGAGCACTGTGTTGGGGATTGTCCATCTGCTGCCTCTTGTTTGCCTATGCATATACGCAAGACATTGCAGCAATCCTTGCATCCCCAGCGCAACTATGGGCATTTGTGTGTGGTGTCCCACTGCAGCGCAACAGTACCATCCCAATTCTGGTTGGCATTGGGGGCGCAGGTGCATGTTTCGGATCATTGCTTCTGTTTGTGAGAGGGCGCGCTATCCTGCCTCGATAACATGGGTCCTCATTGCGTATGCTAGACTACAAAGACGACAGGCACAACGTCGCCTGTACGTCGGCAGATGTGGGTGAGGGCAGCATGGCAGCAGACGGCAGTCGTTCCACCGTAGTCACCCATGCAATGGAAGACTATCTCAAAACCATCTACGAACTTTCCCAAGATCAAGCGCAAGTGACGACCTCACGGGTCGCCGAACGCATGAACGTACGGCCGGCGTCGGCAACGGGCATGCTGAAAACACTCGCAGAACTCCATTTGGTCACCCACACACGCTATTACGGCGTCTCGCTGACGCCTGCAGGTGAACGGGTCGCGCTCGAGATATTGCGCCATCATCGACTGATAGAACGATACCTCGTGGAGGCATTGGGCTTTGGGTGGG
>CAIZHO010000236.1 GCA_903932805.1 uncultured Roseiflexaceae bacterium
ATCGTCGCCGCCAGCCGCGACGCCCAACGCTGGATCAGCGAGCTCGAGCGTGTCGAACAGCAACGCACCGGGATCAAGAGCCTCAAAGTCGATTACAACAAAGTATTTGGGTACTACATCGAGGTCAGCAAAACGCACAGCGCTGCCGTACCGGAACACTACATCCGCAAACAAACCCTCTCGACCGGGGAAAGGTATTACACCGACGAACTCAAAATCTATGAAGACATCGTCACCAACGCCCAAGGGCGCCTGAACGAGCTCGAACGGGCTGCATTTGCGGCCATCGTGACCCAGATTGCCAGCCACGGCGCACGTCTCGTTGCACTGGCCCGCCGGTTGGCGCTGCTCGACGTCACCTCCACGCTCGCCGATGTGGCAGTCCGCAATCGCTATGTCCGCCCGACGTTACATGATGGCAGCGCTATCGACATCCAAAATGGTCGCCACCCCGTCGTCGAACAACACCGCGGCGGACGCTATATTGCCAATTCGATTGCACTCGACAGCCACAGCGAGCAGATCGCCATCATCACTGGTGCCAATATGACCGGCAAAAGCACGGTCATGCGCCAGGTGGCGTTGATTGTCCTGATGGCCCAAATCGGCTCGTATGTACCCGCAGACAGTGCAGCAATCGGGCTGGTCGACCGCATTTTCACGCGGATCGGCGCCCAAGACGACATTGCGACAGGGCAGAGTACGTTTATGGTCGAAATGACCGAAACCGCAGCGATTTTGGCGCAGTGTACGCCCAAAAGTCTGCTCGTGCTGGACGAAGTCGGCCGTGGCACGAGCACCTATGACGGAATGGCCATCGCCCAGGCACTCATCGAATATATCCACAACGACACGCGGTTGCGGTGCCGCACCCTGTTTGCTACGCATTATCACGAGCTGACACGCCTTACCACGACGCTGCCACGACTGGTGAATCTGCACATGGCGGCGATGGAACACAACGGCGCTGTAGTGTTTTTGCACGAACTGCGGCGCGGCACGGCGGACCGATCCTACGGCATCCATGTGGCCCAGATTGCTGGTGTCCCGCGGAGCGTCACCCGCCGCGCCGAAGAGCTGCTCCGCCAGTTCGAGGCCGATGCAGCACAGAAGCGCCCGATCCACGAACAAGCGGCGTTATTTGCCATTGCACCCGAGCCAGCACCACAGCCCCCACACCCGGTCATCGAAACACTGCAATCAACCAACCCCAACGACCTGACGCCCATCGCCGCGCTCAATCTGCTCTATGGGTTGATCCAGCAGGCCAAACACTCGTGAATCAGGTTACTCAGGGCACGGCTACCATCGTCGAACGTGCCCCAGGGCATTACGCGCTCTCCATCGATGCAGATGGAACGACCTACTGCAATGCTCAGCTCGATGATTATCATCACCTGGCGCGCATGTCATACCCGTGGTGCGCACCAATCACAATGTCCCTCGAGGCGCGGTTGACCGGTGATGCCATGGGCACATGGGGGTTCGGCTTTTGGAACGCTCCGTACTCGCCATTGGCCAGCCGCTGGCCTGCCTTACCAGCGACGGCGTGGTTTTTCGGCAATGGCAGCGGTGATTTGGCCTGGGACATCGACAGTGCACCAACGGGGTTCAAAGCTGCCACGCTCGATACGCGCCGGATGCGTGCCCGCCTGCTTGCACTCTGTGCCCCGCTGCTCCTTCTGCTGATGCGCAGTAAGTCTCTCTATCGCACTATATGGCCACGGCTCACCCGTTGGCTGGGCCTGAGCGAGCGCATGCTGCCACACGATAGCGCCTGGCATCACTACGAATTGCAGTGGCGATCGGACTGCATAACATGGCTCGTCGATGGCATCGTGGTGCATCAGTCGTCGAGCGCACCCGCTGGCTCGTTGGGGCTGTGTATTTGGGTAGATAATCAGTGGCTGGTGGCTGGCCCGCGCAGCGGGTTAGGGTGGGGTGTGGGGCCATCACAGACGACGTTGGAAATTCGAGAACTCAAGATAAAAAATTATGAATTATGAATTAGGGTGCTTTAGCGTTTATTCCTCATTCATAATTCCTCATTCATAATTTACAAAAGTCCCGTCGGCGCATACACCGTCGGATCAAACCATTCTTTTGATGCGCAGAAGCTCTCGCTATCGACGATTACCAAACCACGATCGAGCAACAACGGGAGGCTGGTGTGTTCGGCAGGTACACGCACAAAAACGCTGCTCCAGCCAGCCCGGACGGCCCAATGGACTACTGCATGCACCGCTGCTGCGGCATGCGTCGGACCGAAAGGGATAACTCCCGAGATATTGCAAAAACCAACACGGGTTGGACTATATGGATCACGCTCGACGATTGCTTGACCAACGAGATCTCCGCCCGCATATATGTCCAACAATTGGCCATGTGTTTTGGCGAGGAAGTACTCGCGGATGTCCGCACTGCGATCATGACCGATGACGCGCTTGTCGTTTGCGAGCCAATTGGTGATATTTGTCGTGGGTTGGACATGCAACGTCGGGGTACCGAGTCGGTCGTGATGCCGGACGGTTAGGATGTACCGCTCCCAACGCGGCGTCATCCCCGCACGGGTATAGCGTGACACAGCGCGCCGGTCAGATGAAGCAAACGTA
>CAIZHO010000237.1 GCA_903932805.1 uncultured Roseiflexaceae bacterium
GACCAGTTTTCTTCGTCACTGGTGGCACTCACAATGAAACGGCCGGGTAGCGTGACACCTGATTTCGCCACCGCCTCAGCAATTGCCAACACACACGCCGCCCCGCCCTTCATATCATGTGCACCCAAGCCATAGAGACGGTCACCCACAACGACGGGTTCGAACGGATCTGTCTGCCACCCAGCAAATGCATCGAACGTATCAAGGTGGAAGTTCAACATGACTGCCTGGTCACCCGTACCGTATGTTGCCACGATGGTGTCGCCAGACTCGGCTACCGGCAACCGCGTGACGGTAAACCCGAGTGAACTCAAAAACGACGCAGTGTAATCACTCATTGCTTGTTCGGCATTTGTCACTGAAGGGATTGCGACAATGTCGCGGGCGATCGACATAATGCGATCTTGGTCGAGCGCAGCAAGAATACGATCAAGCATGGTGTTCCTCCTTGGCGATACATCGTTCGATGCCGGCTGCGATACGGATAAGCGTAGCATCACTCCAGGCTGTCCCCATGAGCGTAATCCCAATTGGTAACCCATCAATCAAACCGATAGGTACGGTAACCAGAGGGTATCCCGCGCACGCAGCCATGGTGGTGCTATCACTGGGTGACTGTGGATCACCATTCTGCTGATCAATCTGCCATGCCGGAGTGCCAGACGGTACCACAATTGCGTCGAGCTGTGCGCTCCGGAGGGCGGCATCGATACCTTCGATAGCGGCGTGCTGGCGGAGCCATTGGCGCGCCTGCATGTAGCGATCTGTGTCGTCTTCGGTCATGTTCTGGGCCCGTTCAAGGCTGGCTTGATCAAATGGAAAGCCGGGATTTGGGTGCGCAGTGTTATATGCGATGACATCTGCAAGCGTTTTTACTGCGGTCGTTTCCATCCCGACGAGTGGTACCCGTGTGCGTAAGTATGCGTTGAGTTGGGTCTTGAACTCATAGAGCATGACCAGGTATTCAGCCTCGTTGGTACGCACCTCGGTGACATGCGGGATCACCACATCAGGTACGACTATCGCTCCTGCATCCTCGAGTAGCGCAACCACAGCTCGCATCCGTGCATCGATACGTTCATCATAGCCACTGTAATCGCGGGTGACGTATCCGATCCGTAGACCATCCAACGGCAGGGTCGGTGCAGCCGTGATTGCCGCGATCAGTCCCTCAGGAATTGCTGCCGTTGCCGGGTCGAGTGGGTCTGTTCCGGCAATAACCGCCAAAATCGCCGCGGCATCGGCAACCGTTGTTGCGTGGGTACCCACAGTGTCTTGGCTCGCACAAATCGGGATCACACCCGTACGGCTTACTAACCCGACGGTCGGTTTGATACCGACCACGCCACAACGTGCAGATGGTGAAATAATCGAACCGTCGGTCTCACTCCCGAGGGCCACTGGCACTAACCCCGCCGCAACCGCTGCGGCTGATCCCGAACTCGAACCGCTCGGGCAGCGTGTGGGGTCATATGGGTTGAGACATTGACCGCCGCGGGTGCTGTACCCGCTGCTGGATGCGGCGGCACGAAAGTTAGCCCACTCACTCATGTTTGCCTTGCCAATAGGATTGATTCCCGCAGCACGCAACTTTTGGACGACGAATGCATCCCCTCGTGCACGAGAGGACAATAACGCTGCACTCCCTGCGGTCGTTTGCATACGGTCACCGGTGTCAATGTTGTCTTTTATGAGCATCGGCAGGCCATCAAAGCTGCTCAGTGGCGCACCTGCCGCATACCGTGCAGCGCTCTGCTGTGCGTACACGAATGCATCGGGGTTCAGTTCGAGTACCGCCCGGTTATCATCACGGCTCAGTCGTTCCAACGCTTCAGAGGTGATTTTGTAGCTGTCTTTACGGGTAGTTGGGCAGCAATCGGCGATTCGCACTGGTGGGAATAATCTACTCATTGACAACCTCGGTATGGGTTAATGTCGAACCGATAGACGCAATCGTAACACCAGCGATGGCACCGATGATCGGGAGTGTCAATCGCTCATCTAAAACAAGAAATCCGACAATCGC
>CAIZHO010000238.1 GCA_903932805.1 uncultured Roseiflexaceae bacterium
ATGATGACCAGGGTCTCTTGGTTCATCTCGCGGATCAGGGTCTGCGGTGGGACTTCGCGGTAGTCAGTTGCGCCGCGCACCGAGGCAGCCCCGCGGTCGCCGCGGGGCGGGTATTTCATGTGACGAACGGCTTCTTCGGCCTGCGTGGCGGTGTCGATACGGGGGAACATGACGCCCTGCGCGCCGGAATCGAGCAAGCGGGCAATGTCGCCGTAGCGCAGATCGGGTACACGCACGATGGGGGTGATGCCGATCAAGCGGGTCGTGCCAATCAGATCGGCGACCATCGGCAAATCATAGACACCGTGTTCGAGGTCGAAAAAGATGCTGTCGAAACCGGCGTCGGCGAGCAGGTGCACATATGCTGGCGCGCGCAGGTCCATGGCCAAGGTGCCGGTCACGGTTGCGCCGTTGCGCAGTTTGGCTTTGAGGGTGTTTGGTCGTATCACCAGAATGGCCTTTCGTATGGGCGGGGATTGGGTGCCACAAAGCGTCCCCAGCCGAGTTCGCCGACGACCGTGCCGTTGAGGGCGACGGTCTTGCCGCGCACGAGGGTCCGCACGACAGCGCCACGGGTCTGCCGACCATGCCACAGCCGCGCGGTGACGCGCGATTTGGATTGCCACTGATTGACGTCGATGCGCCCCTCGGCGGCCAAGTCGACCAGGATGAGGTCTGCATCTGCGCCAACGGCGATGACGCCCTTGCGGCCACGCAAGCCGAACATGTTGGCGGTGTTGGTGCTGACCACACTGACCATGCGCTCGAGGGTGATGCGCCCATAGCCGACTGCGGTGAGGAGCAGTGGCACCAGGATTTCGATACCCGGGGCGCCTGGGGGTGCCGAGAACATATTGGACCAGCCGGGTTCTTTTTCGGATGCCAAAAAGGGCGAGTGATCGGTCCCAATGATGTCGACGTCGCCGCGTGCGACGCGGTCCCACATGCCTTCGACGAACGATTCGTCGCGGATGGGTGGGTTGGTTTTGGCATAGGGGCCGTGTAGTTCGATGTCGGCATCGGTGAGGAACAAATACGGCGGGCACGTTTCGCAGGTCACTTTGACGCCGTTTGCACGAGCTTGGGTAATCAAATCAATGGAATACGGTGACGAAACGTGCACGATGTGCAACCACGCACCGGCTGCCCGTGCCAGCGCAATGGATTGCGCCACCGAGGCCTCTTCGACGACGGGTGGGCGAGCTTTGGTATGGCTGATGGGACCGAGGTCGCCGGTGCGTTTGTAGTCTTCGGCCAAGCGACTGAGGATGTACTCGTCTTCGGCGTGGATGGCATGCGGCAGGCCGGTTTTGGCGGTCTCTTTGAGGACGGTGAAAAACGCACCGGGGTCGGGGCAACACAGCCCGATGAATTCTTTCTCACGACCCGGGGGCACGGCGGTACGGAACGTTTTGAAGCCGATGATGCCGGCGTTGCCCAGGGCTGCGATGTGTTCGCGGTTGTCGTCGGCGGCACCACCGTAGAGGGCATAGTCGGTATAGAGTCGGTCGCGCACGGCGTCGATGCGATCGGCGAGGGTCTGGGCACTATGGGTCGACACCGCGGCGATGGGCATCTCGCACAGCATGGTGACGCCCGATACGGCCGCTGCCCGGGTCGCTGAGGCGAAGTCTTCGCGGTCGGAGCGGCCAGGGTCACGCACATGGGTATGCGAGTCGATTGCCCCGGGCAGGAGGTGGAGCCCACCGGCGTCGATCACCTCGTGTGCCTCGGCGAAGGTGCTGGCCATCCCGATGGCGACGATGATGCCGTCTTTGATGGCGACATCGAGCTGACGGCGGCCGTCGGCGTTGACCACAGTGGCGTTTTTGATGATGACATCGAGCATAGAACATCCTGTCGGATCGACGGGTCTTGGTATGACATCATTATACGTTCGGTTGATGGAGGATGATTCGCTCGATGGAGCAGTCAGCATAATGTCGGTGAATGCGTCTCTAGGAAACGGAAAACACTGTTCTGACCCTTGTTCCGTAAACAAAAAAGATGACCATCTAGACGATTTATGTCTAAAAGTGTAGACTATCGCCATAATTGTTACTGCATGAATAGGAGTACCCGTATGCGATCGACGTGGTTGCGGTTCTTTGTTTGTTTTTTGTTGATAGCAGGAGTCGGAGTTCAGCGTGTTCCGTCGGTGCACGCAGCTACTGTGACTGATGTGAGTGTGGGGACATATTTTGGCTGTGCAGTGACGGCAGGGAGTGTCTATTGTTGGGGTCGGCATGACAAAGGTCAACTAGGGTCAAATCAAGCGCCCGGCGTGTCTGCAGGTGCGGTGCGTGTGGTGTTAAGTGACGACACGCCGTTGACCGGGGTATCGCAACTGGCTAGTAATGGTGATAAGACGTGTGCCCTCAAAAGTGGTCAAGTCTGGTGTTGGGGCGGATCATATGCGTTTGATGTGGCACAACGCAATGGGTCACTGAGTGGTGGTCAGTACATCAGCGATGCGGTGTCGCTTGCGGTAGGGGGGAGCTCCAATGGTGGGCCACATGTGTGTGTGATTCGTAGTTCACAAAGTCGTTCGATTTGGTGCTGGGGAAACAATAATTCTGGTCAACTCGGCCTAAACCATACGCGACAACCCGCTGATTCGTTGGCACGCCAGGTGTTGACATCAAGCGGTACACCACTGTCGTTTGTGCCGTTAACGAACGCGCAAGGGCTCTCGGCCGGAGGGTATCATACGTGTGCGACGGTGGCAATGGCCAATCCTAAGCTGGGGAACTATGTCTATTGCTGGGGTAATAATGGGTACGGTCAGATTGGCAATGGACGCAGCGGGGTCACCGAAAAGGCGCTGACCGCCACGCAACTTAAAACAGCAGCCGGTGTGGCAATCGGCGCGATATCAAGTGTATCTGCCGGTTTCATACATACATGTGCATTGATGAAGAACACCGAAGTCATGTGTTGGGGATATGGGCTTGATTACCAACTCGGTCAAGGCGCTCAGACAAGCAGTTCGCGTGCGCTGTCAGTCAAAACAGATGCATCCACCAAGTTGACGGGAGTAACCGCCGTTGATGCGGGCGAGAAATTTACCTGCGCCATTAAGAATACTGACATCTGGTGTTGGGGGACAAACACGTACGGACAATTCGGCGACAGTTTGTATATCCCTGCACAATATGCGGTGCGCACGGTGACGACCATTCTTGATGTGGTCGACATTGATACGACGAAGTACAACGTGTGTGCCGTGAACGGTACGATTGCAGCTAGTCGCAAAGTCTATTGCGTCGGCGATAACGACTATGGGCAGCTCGGCGATCGTTCATTGATTGATAGTACGGTGCATGTGTCAGTGAGGTTCGTCGGGAACGGCGCGACGTTCCCGTAGGATATTCAAAACCAAACCGGCGGCACGGGGTACTCCCCGTGCCG
>CAIZHO010000239.1 GCA_903932805.1 uncultured Roseiflexaceae bacterium
CAACATGCCCATACCGCCATCGGCAAATTGTCGTTTTTTAATCGCCGCCGCGCAGCACTCGCCATGGCACTCGCCAGCAGACCAGCGTTGCTCTTGCTCGACGAACCAACCATCGACCTCGCCGCGCACGAACAGCACGTAATGATTGACATCCTCGAAAACCTGCGCGATCGCAATATGACGATGGTGATTGCGACCCGTGGCAATACGCCGATGGAGTCACTGTTCGATCAAATTGCCGTGCTGTCTGGCGGCAAAATCATCGCAGAGCTGAGTGCGCAACACATCCAAGAGATGCAACGGACGATTATGATCCGCACCAACGAAATTCCGACCGCGGCGTACGAACACATGGTTGCCATTGATAGCGGGATTATTGTGACCCGTCGTAACATTGTGCTGACCGGCGATGGAGTACGTTCGCTTGCCCAAATTTTGCAAGTCTTGCTCCACTACAGCGTGCATATTTTTTGTATCGAACCACGCAATCACCCACTTGCAGACCTCGTCAGTCAGGCACGCTACCCGGTGGTCCTTGCGCACCGATACCCAGTGCGCCTGCTTACGAACACCATTCGTGAATCCAATGCCACTGAAGAGGTCGCTCGATGATACGACACATCCGCTGGGTTCTCGATGATTATGTCCGCACCCAACGCATTTTTGTCGAGTGGGGTGCTGCGCTCGTGGTTGCATACGTTGCCCTCGGTGCACACGTCGATGCATCGTCGACCTTGTCGACCTGGGCGCTGTCGGCGTTTGCATTGGCACTCTACACAACATCCGTTATTGCTGACATGGCAGATCATCCGATAAGCTTGACCCGTTTGCTCCAACTCCCAACACGGGGGCACTACATCGGCGCATATTTGCTTGCGGCACTTTTGGTGGTATTGAGTGCATACGCCATTTTGGTGGGGGCAACGGCGATTGTTGCCCCGAATGCGTTCCCTGCATGGACGGTATGGCTGGCGTCGATCCCGCCGTTGCTTGTTTTGATCTGTACCGGGGTGGTCGTGATGACCATGTTGACACCGCTTGTTGCGTCGCCCTTCCAACGCATCTTTTTGCTTGCGATGCTCGCCGTACCGCTCGCCTGGGACCGCGTCATTGCGCTGTTGCCGGATATGCTGCCTGGTACGGTTATGGCGATTTTTCATGCGCTGACAACGGTGTTTGGTGTAATTCTTTGGCCGAGCATGCAATTATACGCACTGTGCATTGTTCCGCAGTACACGGTGGTCTCGATATTGCTGGCAACCATTCATATTGGTATCGTGACAGGCCTGGCGGCACTCACGTTGCGCTGGTACGTACGACGACCATTGACCATTGCGTAATGTGGTAATCGTACCTCCCTGCTCTCGAGCAACAAAAACACCCCCTGCAGACGCAGGGGGTGTTTAATATGGAACGTAGAGCGCTACGCTGTCGCGACTGGGGTGTCTGCCTCATCACGTTCGAACGAATACGCCGCTAACGCCACAAACGCAAACCAGATGACATCAGAGAGCAGCAAATGCACGAGTTGGAGCCAGACAGGCGCCAACAAGATGACATTCAGAGTCCCCAACAGTAATTGCAGTCCAAATGTGCCGTACAACAGCCACGCAAATCGTTTGGTCGCAGCGGTCTGACGCATCGCCGCAAACGCCTGTGCCACCATAACCATCACCAGGCCCGTCCCGACTGCAATTGCAGGGTGCGCTACGCGCAAGCGCAACAGCAGATTCGACGTTGGATCGAGCTCTTGTTGCAACCCCTCTTTGAAACTCACCGCAGGGAACAGCGTATCACCGAGCGCCGCAATCCCGCCGCTCGCACCTAACAACATCATCATCAACACACCAACGATGGTCCACACTTTCGCAGCCCGCGGAACATTAAGTGTGGGAGGACGAACCCCACGCACCCACAACCCGGTCAAGACAATCGCGGCGAGCAGAAGGAGCGTGTTCACCAGATGCAACGACATCGAATACGCACGCGCCATCGACGCATTGTGTGCGACTAACTCGTACAAGACAATAAATCCGCCAATCAGCGCCTCGATAATCACAAATACCAATGTAGCGACAGCGCCTTTGCGGACGATATGACCTTTGGGGTACATCCGGAACCCAATGAACACCATTGCCGCAATCAAAATCAGCAAAAATCCGCTGGTGATACGGTGCGAAATCTCGATGATGGTCTCGAGCATGGGCGCGCGCGGGATAATCTCGCCATTACACAATGGCCAATGATTGCCGCAGCCAGCCCCCGAACCCGTTGCACGCACAAAAGCGCCCCACAAAATCACCACCATGGTGTACCCGAGTATTGCCCATACATAGCGCTCATAGCGTTTGATTGCCATATTGTTACGCCTTTCACAACCAATATTGGCGCAATTGTAGCCCAGACTGGCTGAATCCGCAAACGAGCAGACGAACGCGACAGCCACCTGCTAAAATACCCGTATGCAAGAGCCATCTCAGACCTACATCCTCAGTGAAATCTCCCAGACAATTACGTTCGGCAGGTGTATCGGCGCGCTGCTACAGCAGACCGACCTCGTATTGCTGTCGGGTGGTTTAGGCGCAGGTAAAACACATCTCACCAAAGGGATTATTGCTGGCATGGGGAGTAGTGATACCGTGACCAGCCCGACCTATATTTTCATCAACGAATACCGGCTCGCTTCCCGTGGTGTGGCGTTCCATGTCGATCTCTATCGTGTCGAAGATTCGCGTGAACTTGCTTCTATCGGTCTCGACGATGCACTCATGGGCCACGGTGCCTGCATCATCGAGTGGCCAGAGCGTGACCCGATGCTCAAGAACATGCCCCACCTCGCAATTACCCTGACGGTACAATCCGACCACACGCGACTCGTCACGATGCAGAGTCATGGTCCACGCGCCACAACACTCATGGCAGCGATCAACGCCCGCTGGCAGAACGGAGCACACGCATGATGCTAACCATCGATACCAGTGGGGCACTGAGTGGGCTTGCTATCACCCTCGGCGATCGGCTCATTGCAGAGCAGCAATGGCAGAGTGGGCGCCGTCACAGCGAGCAGGTATTGCCGCAACTCGATGCCTTATGTCGCCTAGTGGGAGTCACCCCCCAGCAATTCACGCACATCATCGTTGCGCGCGGACCAGGCAGCTGGAGCGGGATCCGGGTGGGGATGAGCATTGCCAAAGGGTTGGTCTTGGCTACCGATGCAACACTTATCGGGATTGCGTCGCTCGATGCCATGGCATGGGCGCAGCGCGGCACCGCCTGCCACGCGATGTCGTCGTTGGGCCGCGGGCGCTTTGCGGTTGCATCGTATCCCGCAGCTCCTTGGGCACCCGGCAGTATCGACGCACGCAATATCGCACATATCGAGCCGTGGCACGACGCACCGATCGTCTGTGATGCAGACACCGCCGATGCCATTCGTGCAATCGAACCGGCTGCACCGATCCGTGTTGTACGGCCGAGACCACTCGATTACGCGGTATTGGGGGTTGAAGTCATAGTGCATCATGATCCGGCAACGTTTCTCTGCGAACCGTTGTATCTCGGCGACCCGGTCCAGCGTCCATGAACACGGCCTGGAGTCTGGTGGCAACCTGCGTTTTGGCCGTCTTCCTCATGCCATGGAACTCCCGGTCCGACACTCCTCCTGAGGTTTACATAGCGCCCCCCGCTCCCGCTGCGTGGTACCTCGAACGCATCGGTGCACCAGCAGAGCACCTGCAACCGGTGACTCCGGTCATCGTGGCGGTTATTGATGCAGGGGTCGACACGTCTGCGCCGTTGTTGCTGGGGCGTATTGCAGACACGGTCAATATCGTTGCACCAGACTCGCTCCACGATCAGAGTGGGCATGGCACGCATACCGCAGGGATCATCGCTGCGCAGGCAGATGCATCTGGTATCCGTGGGATTTGTCGCAGTTGTCGATTACTGATCCTCAAAGCAATAACCAATGATGGCTACGGAAGTGACCTGACCGTTGCCCGTGCGATTACCATCGCCATCGAACGCGGAGCCATCGTCATCAACCTCAGCATCGGCGGGCCGAGCGACACTCCGGCAATCCGCAACGCAATTGCAGATGCAATTGCACACGACATCGTCGTTGTTGCTGCGGCAGGCAACACCAGTGGGGAAGGGCAGCAGCGCTCCTATCCAGCTGCCTACCCGGGGGTCATCGCCGTCAGTGCCACCGACCAATCCAATCACCTCGCCGCATTTGCCCGGGCTGACGCATCCATTGATTTGGTCGCACCAGGGGTCGGCATTTTCAACATCGACACGAGTGCTACCGGCATGGGGAGCGCCAATGGGACAAGTACGTCAGCGCCACAGGTGAGTGCGGCTGCAGCACTGTTGCGGGCTGCGTATCCCGCGGCAACTGCTGCCGAGGTTCGATCCGCACTGTTCCATTCGGCGACCGACCTCGGCCCACCAGGTCGTGACGATACGTACGGCTATGGGCTGCTCCACATACCGCGTGCTATGGCCTTCCTCAATCGGGCTCGTACCCACATACCGCCGCGTTAAGCAGGTACTGTGGTGGGCTGCATGACGGCCCGTGCCGCGCGCTCGCCACTGAGCATGGCAGCATTGATACTACTCGCAACGGTATATTCGCCTGCCAAATAGAGTCCGTTGTGTACGGTCCGCGGGCCAACCAACGTCGCATGGATCCCTGCAGGCTGGGCAAACTGCGCATAGGGGATCCGATACAGGCGCAACCGGCGATAGGTAGCGAGCACTGCCGGTTGCCCGGTCATCTGCTCCAAATCGTGTTCTGCGCGTGCATAGCACTGTGCGTCGTCCTCGGCAGGTGCGCCAATGACCGTTGCACTGAGCAGATGTCCACCAACAGGGCCGTATTCGGGAGCGACTGCGGTCAACTGCATCGCATTATTGACATAGGCATCGGGATTTGCATTCAACCAGAGTTTCTTTTGGGTGGTCAGTGGCTGCGTCCCGGCCCAATAGAGGGTCACCGTGCTTTTGGGTGTCGTAGGTATGTCCAAACCAGACAGCTGTTGGGCAATAGGCGCAGGTACTGCCAACACCACTGCATCAGCGAATCGTTCAGTCCCATCAGCCAGCGCCACTCCGCAGACCCGTCCTGCGCTGACGAGCAAGCGGCTGACACTCTGCAGACACTCGACAACCAGCCCCTGGGCGAGTTGCGTGGCGAGTGCACCCATCCCGGCGGCGGGTACGACCGTGCGCCCGTCTGCCAGCATTTTGAAATCGTAGACAAAGCATTTGGCACTTGTTTGCAAGCTGCGATCGAGGAAAATCCCACCATAAAACGGCGCAAAAAACCGCTCGATGGTCTGCGCTGCAAATCCGTACTGCTCCAAATAGGCCCGGGTTGTTTGGTCTGGCTGTGCTTGGACTGCCGCAAATGGCGTCCGTTGGACCTGCAATCGCAACGCAAGGATGCGGAGCTTGTCGATGGTCGACACACTATCTGCCCACAGCGCAGGCCATGCCGACCGCCAATCACGTAGTGGATCGGTCAAAATAGTCCGTTTGCCGTCGCGCACGACGACTGCCCCCGGGTCAAATGCACGGAGGTCGAGTGCGTCATAATCGAGCCAACGGCGGACCGCAGGATAGGCATCAAAGAGCACTTGGAAGCCACGATCGAGGCGGTACCCGGCAACGAAATCGGTGCGCACACGTCCACCGATGCCATCACTCGCTTCGAGCACGGTTGTCTGCACACCGGCACGTTGCAATGCCCGCGCACACGTTAACCCCGCCATTCCTGCGCCCACGATGATGACATGCATACCTACTCCTCTTGCCACTGGGTCCTGTTGCCATTATACGAGTGGTGGTATCATAGCGGTGTTCTACTGAAGTGGAGAAAATCCATGCAACCGATTTGTGTGCAGCTCTATACCCTGCGTGATGCAATGGCCGCCGACTGGAAGGGCACGCTGAAGCGTGTCGCAGATATCGGCTACGCCGGCGTCGAACTCGTCTACTCGCATGCCGTCCCCATCGCAGCGCTCCGTGCCGAACTCGAAGCGAATGGATTGCGCGTCTCTGGCGCCCATGTCGGTATCGATTTTTTGCGCGGCAATCTCGACGGTGTCATCAACGACATCAAAACACTCGGCGGGTCGTATGTCATCTGTCCGTGGATTGCACCCACAGACCGTGGAGGTGCCGCAGAATGGCGCGCATTCATGCACGAATTTGAGCAGTACGGCGAACACTGCCGTGCAGCCGGGATCCAGTTTTTGTACCACCACCACGACTTCGAG
>CAIZHO010000240.1 GCA_903932805.1 uncultured Roseiflexaceae bacterium
ACTGAACATCGTGATGCTGCGTGCAATCCTGTCAGCGAAGTGGCTCAGGCTCACGATCGTGCCATGGCCGTAGCTTTTAACATCATCGGCCAGATCGTTAACCTCAACCCAGCTGTCTTCGTCACCCTCGAAAATCCCGTAGGCATGTGGCGGAAGCACCCACTTGTGCAGCAGCTTCGGCAGCAAACTGGCTGGCAGTTTTTCCGTGCCGACCATTGCTGTCACACGAGTACCGCCCTTGATGGTGCGCAGGTGTTTCCTAATAAGCCAACGCATTGGCTCGTCTACAACCTACGTGCCGAGGTGGAATTCCGGAAATGCCGCCGTAGCTGTGATCACCTGATACCTGGTACAAGATACCACCGCGTACTCGTCTGCAACCGATCGGATATACAGCCTGGGCAGCGCGTCATGCCAAACGATCTCCGCAAGTCGGCCATCCCACTTGGCATGTTCGATTTACTGTGGCGCAACCGATGTACCGTTGGCTCTTCACGACTGCTCGACACGGACGCCGATGCGAAACAGTACCGTGTCCTCGACCTCGTTCCTGACGTCAACCAGTTGATCGGTTCCAAGTCGAGTATTCGCCAGACGGTGCGCCACCCGACCGATATTCCTATTGTCGCTGGTACATCCTCTTCATCTTCTCAGTACATTCGGGACCGAGTTGCCATGGTCACCGGCAAGACCTTCGACGAAGTCAAAGCCTCTGGCGTTACTTATTCGAAGCCTATTCGCGGTCAGAGTGTACTCGTACCATATACATACGGCGACTATGCGTACGACCTCAGGTGCAAATGGATTAGCATCGGTTCTGCCTCTTCCCAACCCGACGCCGCGCAGTATGCGGCGTGGTGCGACATGATCGAGTCGTACGAGACGGCTTGTCATGTGTACTCCGGTGATGAGCCGCTCAACCAGCGTCAGGCACTCAAACGTCCGGATGCTGCAGAATGGCGAGAAGCTGAAGAGGCTGAGATGCGTCAATTATCAGCCGAAGGGATGGATTGTTATGTGCTTGTCGATCGTGCTGAGGCTGAGCGTGCTGTTGCCAGTGGTGCAGTGCCCAAGATATACAGGTCGCGTTTCGTTTACAAAAGCAAGCCACCGTGTAATGGGCAACCTGCGCGCCGCAAAGCTCGATGCGTCGCTACGGATCATCACGGCGATTCTCCTAGTGAGGAGGTCTTCGCTCCAGTGGTACGGCACGAGAGTATCCGGCTGCTGTGCAGTCTGGCAGCGCAGTATGACTGGGATATCGTTCAGCTGGACATTGTCGGTGCATTCACCACGGCTCCTCTTGACGCACCACAGTATGTTCAGCTTCCCGACGATTGGAAGGAACGGTACCCCGGAAAGGTGATGAAAATTTCGAAGGCACTATACGGTTTCAAGTTCAGCCCGCAGGTCTTCCATAAACATCTGTGCTCGACCGTGGGAAAATTCCAGTGCATGCGTGCGGACGGTGATGGTAGTGTGTTCATCAGACGTGATGAGCTCGGTGTCTGCATTGTCGCTGCTTGGGTTGATGATTTGACCGTTTTCGGTGACACGGCCGCGGTTAATCGATTCCGACAGCAAATCTCTGATGTCGAGCATGGTGGTTTTCATGTCAAGGATTACGGACCACCCACCAGTATTCTCGGTCTCGAGATCCAACGAGATCGTGCTGCCCGCACTCTGCAGCTCACGCAAACTCTGTTCGTCGAAACAATGGCACAGCGATTCGACATCCCGCGTGTGAAGCCGACCACTCCGTTTCCGGCCGGTGCTAGACTGCCAGATTTTGACGAACAACTTCCGGTGGCAGATTCCTCGGTGTTGCGGTCGCTAGTTGGCCTTGGGTTGGGTCCATGCTGCACAATGCTGTGGGTTACGAACTCTACCAGGCCGGACTGCGCCTATCACGTGAAGGAGCTGTCCAAACATCTGGCGAGATGCAATCCTATCCACATCGA
>CAIZHO010000241.1 GCA_903932805.1 uncultured Roseiflexaceae bacterium
ATGATGACATAATCGACCCGTGCACCTTCGCGCGTCCATTTGGCAATCGTGCCGCCTACCATGAACTCTGGGTCATCGGGATGCGCAAAGATAACAAGTACACGGTGTTTGGTCATGTCCATACAGGAACCTCTATGCTACGAATAGGGGTAGTATACCGGAATATTGCAACAAATTGCGGTGCACCTGCGTCTCTGTGCTGTTCATTGCTCGCACCTCAGACGAAAGGAACGCGCGTGCAGACACCCAAAACGACACCTCTCCCGGTACTCGTGCTCTCGATACTCTTTAGTGTTGTGTACATCATCAATCCGACATTCGGAGTTTTTGAATTTATCCCTGACAACTGGCCCTTGATTGGGAATCTCGACGAAGCAGGTGCGACTGCGTTGCTGATTTGGGCAATTAACGAATGGCGCAAGCAACGAGATAGTCGGTTCGTGCCACCGCGTGATGTCACCCCGCGCTAAATCGATCAAAACGCCCCCCGTCGCTCCAGCGACGGGGGGCGTTTTGTGTGCTGATTAGAGCATTGCATAACTTTTGACTGCGATGGTTGCCTCGGGGTGCGGCAACAGGACGTTTGCAAGGACTTCGTCGATGGTGTCGACGGGGATGATGGTTAATTGAGCACGGACTTCAGCCGGAACCTCCTCGACGTCGATGGCATTGCGGCGAGGCAAGACAATGGTCGTAATCCCTGCACGGAAGGCACCGAGGACTTTTTCGCGGATGCCGCCGACCGGCAATACGCGCCCACGCAGGGTTATTTCGCCCGTCATTGCGACGTCATCGCGGACAATGCGACCGGTCGCTGCCGACGCCAGGGCCGACGCCATAGTGATGCCAGCCGACGGACCGTCTTTGGGCACAGCGCCACCTGGGACATGGATATGCAGTGAACGGGTGTCGAAAAAATTCGCCTCGATACCCAGGGCTTGACTGCGGGTACGGATGCAGGTCAACGCTGCCTCGGCGCTTTCGCGCATGACATCGCCCAGTTGTCCGGTGATGCGCAATTCTTTGCTGCCTACCATCACTGCGGCTTCGACATAGATGATGTCGCCTCCGACGGCGGTCCAGACCAGGCCGGTCGATATGCCCGGCTGGGCAATATGCTCGCGGTCTTCGGCGAAGAAGCGCGGTTGGCCGATTGCATTGGTCAGCCAGGCACGGTCGACCACGACCGGGCGGGTGGCGTCTGGGGTCTCTTCCAACAGACGAGCGACTTTGCGCATTGCATTGCCCACCTGGCGTTCGAGTCCGCGCACACCGGATTCACGCGTGTACTGTTGGATGAGCGCTTTGAGCGCGTCGTCAGTCATGGTTACATCATCGCTGACCAACGCGTTGGCACGCATCTGCTTGGGCACAAGGTGCTGCTGGGCGATTGCCAGTTTTTCGTCTTCGACATAACTACTCAGCTCGATGATTTCGAGGCGGTCACGCAGCGGTGCGGGGATGGTGTCGACGGTATTGGCCGTCGCAATAAAGAAGACGTTGCTGAGGTCGAACGGTACATTGAGATAGTGGTCGGTGAACGTATTGTTTTGTTCGGGATCGAGAATTTCGAGCAATGCAGAAGCGGGGTCGCCACGATAGTCATTGCCCAGTTTGTCGATTTCGTCCAAAAGGATGACCGGGTCTG
>CAIZHO010000242.1 GCA_903932805.1 uncultured Roseiflexaceae bacterium
ACGGATGTCTGGTAGTACCCCCATGCGCTACGACCCTGCAGATCGCGACGTGCTCGACGCCCTTGGGGTCGCATTTGTCGGTCGTGAACTACGCCGTGCATCTGCCGCGCAGCCCACCCCAGAGACGCATGCATTGTCCACCCACGACGAACTCGAGCTCCGGATGGGCTGTATGATGGCTTTAAAAGAAGCGCCGTGAGCGGTTCTCCTGGTTGCGTTTTTCATGAGAAAAGGATATCCACCATGCACGACCCACGCATTGATCGACTCGCCGAGGTATTGATTCGCTATTCACTCAATGTCCAGGCCGGTCAGTTGCTCCGCCTGCGTGGGCCAGTGAGTGCCACGCCGTTGATCCGTGCACTCTACCGCGAGACGGTCAAAGCCGGTGCACATCCGTTGTTGCGCTTGTCGCTCGACGGGTTGGACGAAATCTTTTTTCACCATGCCAACGATGATCAGCTCGACTACGTGCCGCAGGTCACCCGCGATGAAGTCGAAACAATCGACCGCGACATGTACATCATCGCCGACGAAAACACCCGCAGCTTGAGCGGAGTCGACACTGCCAAAATGGCCGCCCGCCGTGCTGCCATGAGCCCAATGTCGAAGCGTCTGATGGAGCGGACGGCCCTCGATCAGATGCGATGGTGCTTGACGCTGTTCCCCACCAACGCCCTGGCCCAAGAGGCCGAAATGTCGCTGAACGACTACGCCGACTTTGTTTTTGCCGCTGGTAAGCTCGACCAGGCAGATCCTGTCGCCGCATGGCAGGCCCAACGCGCCGAACAAGAGCGCTATATCCAACGCCTGTCGGCCGCAGACCACATCCATATCGTTGCCCCAGGGACAGATCTTCACTACTATGTGAAAGGGCGGAGCTGGGTCAATTGCGCCGGTGACCGCAACTTCCCCGATGGCGAAGTCTTTACTGGCCCCGAAGAACAGAAGACATATGGATATATCACCTACAGCTTCCCCGCTATCTATATGGGGCGCGAGGTGTCAGGTATTCGGCTTGAATTTGCTGATGGCAAGGTCGTCAAGGCGACTGCGGACAAAGGGCAGGAGCTGTTAGATTCGTTGTTGGGGATGGACGAAGGGGCGCGTCGCTTGGGCGAAGTCGCCTTTGGGACGAATTACGGCATCCAGAAATTCTCGCGTCAGATTTTGTTCGACGAAAAAATCGGCGGCACCGTGCACCTCGCATTGGGTGCAGCATACCCCGAGACAGGCTGTAGCAATCAGTCGGCGCTCCACTGGGATATGATTTGTGACCTGCGACAGGGTGGGGTGGTCACTGCCGATGGGCAGGTCATTCATCGTGACGGGCACTTTGTCTAGGGCACACCACGAAAGCGAGCTGCAGCATGGCTATTGATCGTACCCGCTACCCGTTGACCGCGGCTGCATTTGACCGGATGGGGGCCGACGATCACGTCGCGCGGATCCTGCAGATGGATACCGTCTGGGAGGGTATCCGCGCGCGGGTTGCATCGGGCGAGCAACTCCCCGTGCCGCAGCTCTGGAACGTGGTACCGGACGCGGAGTACACACAGGCTGCCCGGTCGGTGTCTTGGCAGGGTGATTTGGTCTACGCGGGGTCAGGATTAGGCCTGTTGCATGCCTACGAAATGGCACGGCGTGGCTGGCGCGTGATGATTTTTGATCGTACCGAAGTCGGTTGTGTCCATCGTGAGTGGAACATCTCGCGGAGCGAGTTGCAGGCACTCGTCGATGGCGGTGGGTGGACCTGGGCAGAGCTTGATCAGGTCATCATGAACGAGTATCGCGACGGACTTGTACGCTTTCACCGCGACGACGAGCCCGTCACGTTGCATTTGCCGGAAGTCCTCAATATCGCCCTCGACGCCGGCGCATTACTGGCCATGACCCGCGCCAAGTTGGCGGCCATCGGTGCCGAGATTGTTGATTTTTGTACTCTCGATGCGGTCAGCGTGTCGAATGAAGCGAACCAGCCGGTATTGGTGCGGGTACGCACGGCTGCGAATACCACGCAAACCTTCGGTGCGCGCGTGGTGATCGACGGGATGGGCACAACGAGCCCGCTTTCGTTGCAACGCTTTGGGGGGCGACCATACGCTGGCGTCTGCCCGACGGTTGGCACCGTCGCGAGTGGCTTTGTCGAGGGCGACGCACCGGCGTTGCACGATCGCACCGTTGGCGACATTTTGTTGACGGTGAGTGACGCACAGCGCACCCAACAATACATGTGGGAGGGGTTCCCTGGTCGTGGCGATGAACTGACGGTGTATCTTTTTTACTACGATACGCTCATCCCCGGCAAGCCACTCGGTCGGCCGTCGCCGACCTTGCTGGCGTTGTTCGAGGAGTATTTTTTGTATCTCGAGACCTACAAACCGGCCAACGGCGCAGTCCATCATCACAAACCGGTGTACGGGTATATCCCGGCGCGGCATTCGTTGCAAAGAACCGAAGCACCGTTGCTCCGTGGCGTCTTGCCCATCGGTGATGCGGCGGGTCAACAATCGCCGCTGACGTTCTGCGGGTTCGGCTCGCATGTCCGCAATCTGCGCCGTACAACGGGCATGCTCGACACCGTGTTGCGGGCGGGGCTCGAACAAACGGACGCATTGGCGTTGGTTACGCCGTTCCAGGTGAATGTCTCGCTCAATTGGGTGTTTAGTCGATTCATGCAGCCATGGGGACAAATCGACGCCGATGTCAACACGCTCCAGCATCATTTCATGGGTGTCCTCGAACGCCACGGGACGGCCTTCGCGACCCGCTTCTTCCGCGATGAGATGCGCTGGAGCGACTATCACAAAATGATTCTGGGGATGTTTTTTGCGTATCTGCCGATCGTGGGGATCGCGGGACGGGTCCTGCGTCTGCGCACGATCGACTGGATCGCAGACTATCTGCGCTTTACGTGGGCTGGGGCATTGGCTGCGGGGGCCCGGTTCGTCGGTGTGACGATGCTTGAACGAATGGCGGCGGATTTGCCAATCCGCTGGCGCTTGCGGCTGTTGGCCCAAATCGGTGAATGGCGGGTGATGGGCTGGGACCGTTGATGCATCGGTAGCAAATCATTTTATGCAGACCATCATCGAGGGTGCTGATATACATCAGCACCCTCGATGGGTGAACGGGAGCGTTCACGTACAACAATTGCAGAGTACGGGTTATGCGTCGATGACGGCCTCGAACTGGCGGACTTCTTCGGCGATGACAGCCAAGCTGCCCTCCCAAAATGTGCGTTGTGTAATGTCAATACCCATCGTGCGCGCCAGAGTGGCAGCGTCTGCAGTCCCAGTGCTGCTCAGGAGCGTATCGTAGCGACTCGTGAATGCGCTCGGGTTGTCGCGGTAGAGCGCATACAAGCCCTGCCCGAAGAGCTGGCCAAACATGTACGGGTAGTTGTAGAACGACCGACCGGTGCTGTAGTAGTGTCCTTTGACGGCCCACATGTAGGGGTGCAGTGTCGCTTCGGCGAGGCCGTCGCCGTATGTCTCGCGCTGGGCTTGGAGCATCAGCGCGCAGAGTTCGTCGGCCGATAGTTCACGGTGCTGGCGCTGTTCGAACACGCGCGATTCGAACAGGTAGCGGCTGGTGATGTCGACAACGACCTGGGTCGATCGTTGCAGCGACGACTCGAGGATTTCGATTTTGCCGTTGGCGTCGGCGTGGGCGAGTGCGGCGTTTTGGGCGAGGGTCTCGCAGAAGATACTGGCGGTTTCGGCAAGGGTCATGGGTGTATCGCGGTTGAGCGGCGTTTGGCCGGCCAAGTTGAGGTTATGGTAGGCGTGGCCGAGCTCGTGGGCAAGGGTCATGATACTGCCGATGGATGGTTTGTAGTTCATCAGGACACGCGATTCGTCGCGCTGCAGACCCATGCAAAATGCACCATCGACCTTGCCGTGACGCGGTTCTGCGTCGATCCAGCCATCGCTGATGGCGCGCTGGGCGAATGCACCCATCCGCGGCGAGTATGCGCTGAACTGTTCGACCACGAATGCAGATGCTTCGCTGAAGCTCCACGAGCGACTCTCGGCAGCGACAGGGGCAAACAGATCGTACCAGGGGAGCGATGTGCCGGCCCGCAGACGGCGGGCTTTGGCCTGCAAATAGCGGCGGAACAACGGGAACGCGTCATGCGCTGCGCCCAACATCGCATCGAGGGTGGCCCGATCCATGCGGTTGTCGGCCAGCGAGATGTCGAGTGCTTGGGCGTATCCGCGCCGCTTTGCCAGGGTGTTGACCTCGCCTTTGATGGCATTGAGTGCCATGGCAAGGGGCGTCGCCTGGGTCTTCCATGCAGTGATTTCGGCATCGTAGGCCGCGCGGCGCGACTCGCCGTCGGCGTCGTACGCCATAGCGCGGATGGCACTCATGGGCTGGTCGCGGTCGTCGTAGCGCACGCTGAGCTGCGATGTGACGGTGCTGTGGAACCGCGACCATGCGCCGCCGCCACTGACATTGAGCTCCGATGCGAGTGCCTCGGCTTCGGGCGACATCTGATGGAGCGCACGACGCCCCGCTTCTTCGAGCATAAAGCGATGGGTCTGGATATACGACGATTGACTCGCCAGCGTTGCAACGTCGAGGCACCCGGCCCAGGCGGTCAATCGGGTCGACAGCTGACTGAGCCGGACCATGCGGCTCCGGAGCTCGCTCTGCTTGGCCTGGGCGACGTCATCACGCGAATTGGTGCTGACAAATTGATAGACATACGCGTGCAGGGTCCGGAGTTGTTCTGACAAGCCGGCCATGTGTTGGAGCATCTGCTCGACGGTGGCTGCGGGTACCGTCTGCTGCTGGTCGTGCTTGGTAACTTGGTAACGGTCGTAATCGCTGACTGCCGCATCGAGGGCTGCGTCGAGTGCGGTGATGGCATTGGACAACGCCGGGTCGGTCAGGTTTGCAAAGGGGGTATTGGTGCGCCATTGTGGCATAGGAGTCATGATCAATCCTCTCGCTCAGTGCGACAACGGTGGAGTGTTGGGGTATCATAGCAAAGAACATCCCGAGACCGCACGGACGTCGCGAGCGACACGAGGACCAAATGCCGAGTACCAGCAATCTGACCCCACCGGTCGTCACCCGCGACGGCCGATTAATTACCATCCGACTCATCCAATCCGAAGACAAAGACGCGCTGTTAGCGTTTGGCACTGCCCTCCCCGAAGAAGACTGGCTCTATCTCGAGAGCGACATGCGCAGTGCCGACACCGTCGCCCGGCTTGCCAATGCCCAAGGCGCCGAACATTGGCGACAAGTCGTCGCCGTTGATGGGGAACGCATCGCCGCCTATGCGTCGATCCGCATGTATGCAGGGCGCTATAGCCATGTCGCAGCGGTGCAGATGGTGGTGGGTGAAGACTGGCGCCGTCAAGGGCTCGGTCGTGCGATGGGCGCGGTTATCGTGGCCGAGGCACAGCGACTCGAGGCCAGCAAAATCATCGCCGAGATGCTCGAAGCCCAACGCAACGGTCAAGCCATCTTTGCGCATCTCGGCTTTCGGACCGAAGGGACGCTCATCGCGCATGCACGTGACCGCTTCGGTAAGCGTCACAATCTGGTGGTGATGGCACTCGTCATCGAATAGACCCGTCGTTAGGTCCACGCATCGGTCAGCTCTTTGGCGGTCTGGTACAACGCAGCGATGCGTGCCAACCCCTCAGGGGTGACCGTTTGCAAGTTGCGGTAGACCTGCTTGTCGAGCATCAGTTCTTTGTTGCCTTCGGGCCATATACGCCACGAATCGTTGTCGATGACATCTGACACGACCAGCTGTCCGACGGACGTTAATCCGCATTCGATTTTGAGGTCGACAAGCGTGATGGTCTGCGCAGCGAATGCCTGCTCGATCGCCAAAAACACCCGCCGAGCAATCCGCCCCAGAGCGGCACAGCGATCTGTTGACGCAATCCCGGCAGCATCGAGTTCGGCAACGGTCATCAGCGGATCGTGGTTCGCATCGTCTTTGAAAAAGAACTCGACGACCAACGGGTCAAAGCGCTGACCCTCGACCACGTCGGGGTGCCGTTTGAGGTACGAACCAGTCGCCCGCCGGCGGGTGACGATCTCGATGGGAATCATCGTACAGCGTTGCACCACCATTGTGTCGGCCGTAGGTGCGCCGACATAATGCGTGGCGATGCCATTGCGGGCCAGCAACCCAAACACATTGGCGGTGGTTGGGCCACTCAGTAGCGCCTTGCCTGGGATGATGTGCCGACGCGCACCGTCGCCGGCAGTGATGGCATCTTTGTGGTGCATGATGGCCAAGGCGGGATCGCTGGGGTGGGCGTAGATTTGTTTGGTTTTGCCCTCGGCGAGGAGTGCTCCGTATTGCATGTCAGGCCTCGTTGGCTATGCGTGCGATGACTAGGTCCCATGCCGTGAAAATCAGCAAATGCCCTGCGTCGGGGATAATCGACACCGTCGTTTGTGGCAGAACCGCTTGTAAATCCTTGGCAACGGATGGCGGGGTAATGCGATCATCGCTCCCATAGACGGCGTGTATAGGATGGTAAATCTGCTCATATGCAATCGGCCAATGAGTCGTTACCAAGCCCATATCAACGAGATAGCCGTCATATCCTTGCCGGAAATTTTCGGCCAACATCGTGCGGAACACGATACCGTCTGCGGCATCAATGAAGCGGTTTTCGGCAGTAGTAAATGTTTTCCGCATCATTTTTATGCCAAACACAGCTGCCCGTTCACCGCTCCCAATGAACACCTCCGCAGCGCTGGCGACGGTGCGCCGCATGAATGGCGGCAGACTATTGCCCAGCGAATGGAATAAGCGATTCATCGGAGTCAGTTTTTTGATGTCTGCAGCGGCAGATGGTGCCATGCCTGAGACGATGTGAATGCTCTGTACGCGTTCCGGGTAGAGGCTCGCATACGAAAGTGCATACGGTGTGCCCGCCGAATACCCCACCAGGGTCACGGTGTCGACGCCGGCTGCAGTAAGGACCGCATTGATGTCGGTGCTCCAGCCGGCGATGGTGCGGATGGGTTGCGGGCCCGATCGCCCAAGGCCCGGTCGCTCGATGATGATGAGGCGGATCCCATGTGTATCGAGCACTGCAGTCGATGGCACTTGTACGCGGGCACCGGGTAAGCCATGACACAGCAACACACACCTGCCGGTGCGCGGACCACTGTCGCTGTACGAGACGGTCCGCCCATCAGCAAGGGTGAGCAGTTCATCGCTGGTCATACCAGCGTTACTCCCGAGCCTGCCACAATCGTCCCCACACTGTGTGCCTCGGGGATGCAAGCCAACGCAGCCGCGACTGCGGTTTGTGGCAAGACGATGAGCATGCCCAGCCCCATATTGAACGCATGGAACGCGTCGTGTTCTTGGATGTTGCCTACATCAACCAACAGGTCAAAAATCGCCGGTATCGGCCATGAGCCCCGTTGGATGTAGGCGCCACAGCCGTTGGGCAAAATACGTGGCAAATTGTCGTAGACCCCGCCACCCGTGATGTGGGCCAGAGCATGTATGGGGATGCCTGCCTGTTGCAACGCAGTGTACTCGCTCAGATAGCAGCGATGGGGTGCGAGCAGCGCCTGACCAACGGACAACCCACCAAGCGTGGGTGGGGTTGCGGCGTACCCGCCGATGCTGTCGACCAAGCGCCGCGCCAACGAATAGCCGTTGGTATGTAGCCCGCTCGACGGGAGTGCGATGATGGCATCACCGACAGTCACCGCTTTCGGCAGCATGGTATCCCGTTGGGCGACGCCGACGATGGTTCCGGCCACATCAAACGTGTTTTCGCGGTAGACACCCGGCATTTCTGCGGTCTCGCCACCCAAAATCGCACATCCGGTTGCCCGGCATGCACCGGCCATGCTCTGGACGACCGCGGCGACGTGTTCGGCATTGAGGACGTCGACTGCAATGTAATCGAGGAAGAAGAGCGGCCGTGCTCCTTGCACCAAAATATCGTTGATACAGTGATTGACGAGATCGGCACCTATGGAAGAATAGTCGTTACATGCGGCAGCGACGAGTGTTTTGGTGCCAACGCCATCGGTCGATGCCACCAACACCGCATCATTCAGTGTGTTGACCGCCTTGCTCAAGTCAAAGCACCCGCCGAACGATCCTAGCCCTGCCATGACTGCGGGTGTGTAGGTCGATTGCACTGCTTCGCGCATGAGCGAAACCGCACGATTGCCCTCGACAATATTGACCCCTGCAGTGGCGTACGTGCTCATCCCGTGCCTCCTAAAAATGTATGCGCCGTCGCCAGAGCGAGACACTCTGGAGCAACCCTACTGCCGCAAAAGACGTCACGGTGAAGCTCCCACCATACGAAATGAAGGGCAACGGAATACCGGTAATCGGCATTATCGACATGTTCATGCCTGCATTGACCGTCACGTGACAGAGAAACATCGCTGCAATCCCGCCGGCTATCAGCTTCCCGAACAAATCGCGTGAATTCGCTGCGATGTCGAGCGCTTGCCAAATCAGCAACCCAAGACAAAAGAGCATGCCTGCAGTGCCGACAAACCCCAACTCTTCGCCCGTGATGGCAAAAATGAAGTCAGAGTACTGCACAGGCAGGTAGTTCCCTTGACTCATGACCCCATTGGTCCAACCTTGACCGGTTAACCCACCAGAGCCGATTGCGGTCAGGGATTGAATGATGTTCCATGCGCCTGACTTGAGCTCAGGGTCGTATTTGATGGGATCGAGAAAGATGAGCAGGCGCGTACGCTGATACGGCGCCAAAATATACGTCCAGCCAAAGTAGAACAGCGGCGATCCAACCCCGATGAGCGTCACGATTTGGGGTATGGTGATACCCGCAATCCACGTTATCGTCAGCCAAACCGATGCAAACACCAGCGCAGTCCCAAAGTCGGGTTGAATGAACACCAGCAACAGCGGTACTCCGAGCAACAGCGCACTGCCGATAAACGGCCGCCAGGTCCCGAGACTCCGTTCTTGACTCGCCCAAAAGCCAGCAAGCACCAAAATAATGACCAATTTGATCGGTTCTGATGGCTGCACGGTGCGCATACCGAAGTCCAGCCAGCTCTGTGCCCCACCACGGATGTTGCCGTAGATGAGCACGGTAGCAAGCAGGATGATGCTCAGCACGTAGAGTGGAAACGTCCAACTTTGGAACGCATGGTAGTCAAGGAATGTCACGGCGACCATCACTGCCAAGCCAATGAGCACATTGACCAAATGGCGGTTGAAGTAGCCCAACGTCATCGGATCGTTTAGTGTCGCACTATAGACCATCGTGATGCTGAATACCGACAGCCCGACGAGTGCAAATGCCAGTACCCAATTGTAGTCGCGCCAAAGAGAAGTGTTCATGTGTCACCATTGTGTAAGCCCCCCAAATTATACCCTGATTCGCACTGACCGTATCCTGATGCATCAGGGACGTGTGCGTACGCGTACGTAGTAGCCGTGCCCTTCGTCGCGTACCTCACCGCGTAATTCGCGCATCAAGAGATCTCCTAACAGGTCGGCGCTGCTGCGATTCGTGAGGCGGCACAGTTCGTCAATGTGTGTGACGGTCTGCAAGTGCGCAAGAAAAGGATCTTCGTCGGGCGCGGGCACGGTGCCAAAGCCCAGATATGTCGCAACGTCATCGGCGTTGCGGACCGGCACGGCCCCTTGGGTCAGCAGTGCATTACAGCCAGCGCTTTTGGGTGAATAGATCGATCCCGGCACGGCCATGACGTCGCGCCCCTGATCGAGGGCTGCTTTGACAGTAATGAGGGCTCCACTGGTGGTGCCCGCTTCGACGACAATGACCGCGCTCGAGAGCCCGCTGATGAGCCGATTACGGGCGGGGAACAACGGCGGGCTCGCCCGTGTGCCCGGATAAAACTCACTCACGAGTGCCGAGTGTGCCTGTGCCAGGATGGCGTTGGCAAGGGTTCGGTTGCGTTCGGGGTAGATCAAGTCGACGCCCGATGGCAGAACCGCTACGGTGGCGCCGCCCGCTGACAACGACTCTTGGTGGGCGATAGTGTCGATCCCCAGCGCCAATCCGCTGACGATGGTGAATCCTTTGGCGGCCAATTCGCCGGCAAATTGCCGGGTCACCTCGGCTCCGTAGGGGGTCGGTGCGCGTGTCCCCACGATACTTACCGTAGGCCGTTGGAGCCCGCTCAGGCTCCCGCGGACAAACACAATGGTGGGTGCGCCAGGGATATGTGTGAGCAATCCAGGGTAGTGCGGATCCGCCGTCGTGACCACTTGGATCCCTGCGTTCCAGAGTCGTTCGTATTCGTTTCGTGGATCGGAATGGGCACGCTGACGGTGTAGTTCTGTGATGAGGTGTGCTGGCACCCCTGCCGCGATGAGTTCGCGCCGGTCGGCATGCCACACAGCGCTCGCGCTGCCAAAGCCTTCGACAAGCCGCGCAATCCGCAACGGGCCGAGCCCATCGATGCGGACCAGCCCGAGCAACGCGATGTTGTCTTGCATACAAAACTCCCCTCTGTAGTGCCATACAGGGGGAGTGTGACAGAGGAGCGTTACGCTATCATTACCAACGGCGCATTATTTGCGTTTCCACTCGGCGATGTTCCAGGTAATCGGTGCCAGGGCGTCAGGGGTGACGCCGGTTACATTCGCGTTCATCAATGCAACACCGAGCCGCTGAAAGAGTGGGAGCGAAGGCAATTCCTTCGTAAAGAGTTGCTGTTGGAGAAGGTATTGTTCTTTTTGGACGGCTTTGTCGAGTGAGGTCGCGGCGGTTTTGACGGCAAAATCGGCATCGCGCATGCACCAACCCGCAAAGTTGTTGCCAATATGGCCGTTGGTATCGCTTGGTACTGATGCACAGCTCCACAATGGTAACCCAGCAGGGTCGGGCGATGCAATCCAGGCGAACAATGCCAAATCGAACTGGCGCAAAAACAGCGGACCGCTGGGTGCAAAGATTTCGTCGGGGGGCATGTAGGTGATGGCGATGTCGACGCCGACCTCTTTCATGTCGGATTTGAAGCGTTCCGCGATTTCTTGCCGAAGCGGGCTACCGGTGGTGGTAATTAAGTTCAGGGTGAGGGTAATGCCTTGCTTCGAGACGCGTACCCCGTCGCTCCACTTGCCGTACCCGGCTTCGTCGAGTAGGGCATTGGCGGTGTCAGGCGCGTACTCGTAGGTTGAGAGTTGGTCTGCAGGGGCAGCGCCGTGTTGTTCGGGCAGGATCCAGCTGTTCAGCATCGGTGAACGGCCACCGAACAGGGTATCAGCCAAGCCGTTACGGTTAAATCCATAGGCCAGCGCACGGCGCACGCGAATATCTTGGAGTGTCTGTATATCGAGGTTGAAGTCGATGTGTTCCCACACAGGGCTGCGGTAGTAGGTCACCGGCATACCTGCCCGGGCATCTTGGTCGATGAAAGCATATTGGTCAATGGCGACGCGGTCGGTGACCGCGACATCGAGGTTGTCGTTGGCAAGGTTAGCGCGGATCATATCGACACCCGACATTTGGGTGAGCGACACATGATTGACCGCGGGGATCGTACCAAAGAAATACGGATTGCGCACGAAGCGAATTTCGTTGCTGCTCCGACTTTCAAGCATGTACGGCCCGTACCCGACGGGCTTTTTGGCAAACGCCGAATCACGGATTTCGGCGGGAGGAACGTCTTGCAACAGATGCTTGGGGAGCGGGGTCCAATAACTCAGAAAAATCCCCGAGCCGACCAAATCGGGCTGCAGAATTGCTTTGGTGGTGTGGTCGTCGATGAGTTTGTAATCGGCAGTACGATCGAGCAAAATGCGTGCTTCTTCGCCGAGTGGTGCTTGTTTGCGGGCAAGTTCGTAAGCAAACACAGAGTCTGCTGCGGTTACCGGCACGCCGTCTGACCACGTCAGTTTTTCGTTCCATTGGTAGGTAATCGATACCTGCTGGACTTGTGTGATGACGGTGGTGGTGGTGGTGGTGATGTTGCCGGCAGCGTCGAGGTAGACCGACACGTCAGCGATTTGGACATCGCCGTTTTCGATGGTGGGGATGCGTGTCAGGACACCGGTGGTGATGTAGTCGTAGTTGTATGCCAATATGGGCGATGGCGAAATCATTTCGAGCGCGATGCTATTGGCACGCTTAAGTGCGCTGTCGTTGGGATAAGGGAACAAATCTGCGGGTAACTCCGTGATCCCGATTGCCCACACATCGTTGCGCTGGGCCAAGGCATCTGCCACCGATTGGTTGGTCGGCGCCAAAATAGCGTCAGGGGTGGTGTTGGGTACGACCGGTGTCCGGTCACGGACGCCGCCTTCGATTTGGCAGGCGGTCAGTATCACCACAAATCCCAAGAATAATCCTACGCGCGTGAGAAAATCGGTATGGTTCATGAGAATCTACCTCTAGCGGCTTTGGTGCGCACGATGTGCACGCCATTGCTCGGCATGTAACTGCATTTCGAAAAACTCAATCGACACGGTCCCATCCAAATGGCGGATGTGTGGTGCGAGATGTGCATAGACCGGGTTATCAAGCCGCGGCAGATCATCGCTGTAGTAGGCAGTACGCCAGTCGCTGTCGACGACGAGAAAGCCCAAACTGCGGTACGATCGAACCGCTCGTTCATTGACAGCTGCGACATCGAGGACCATCATCACAAAGCCGAGTTCGCCGAAAAATACATCCAAAAACCCTTGCATGGCTTCGGTACCCAAACCTCGGCCGACATAGGCAGCCGAGAAGGTAATCCCCAATCGTGCTTGTTTTTTGGTGTTGTCGATTTCGCGGAGCGAAATGCGCCCCATCAGTTCGCCGTTGCGGCTATCGACGGCCCAATGACGGCGCGAAGAAATCATATCGTTGAACCATGTCCCCGAAAACGGAGACTGGGCACGCTGGAGGTTCCAGATCGATTCGTACGGATCGTTGTACGACGGCCAGCGGTAACTGCGTTCGTCATCATAACGGTTCCACGGCCGGATAATCGTGCGCGGGGTCTGTGTCATGCGGTTAGGACCCCTCGACACGGGTCACTCCCGCCACAATCGTCGGCAAGACGTTCCCTGGGGTGTCGTTGATATGCACATCCGCCATCACGCTAAAAATAGATGCTGGATCGGTGTTGATGGTTAATACCCGTGCACCAGAGCGTTTGGCGATGAAGGGAAATTGTGCAATGGGATCGGCTGCGCTGAGTTCGCCCACGAACAAAATCGCATCGCAGGTTTCGACGGCGGATTGTGCGCGCCGCACATCGTGGCGGGCAAATCCTTCGCCCAAGAGCACGACATCGGGCCGCAACGGGCTGCCACAGCGCTGACAGCGCGGCGGGATGTCGCCTTCTTCTTCCCAGTCGCCTGAGTGCCCCGATTCGACACAGCGGGTGCGGTGGACCGATCCATTGAACTCGAGAATATCGCGTGAACCTGCCCGCCAGTGCAACCCATCGATGGCCAAACTGACCAACAAAAATGTCGGGATGTGTTGTTCAAGGTCGACGAGTGCATGATGTCCGACGCTCGGATCGGCAGTCTGTGTCTGTGTACGACGAAAGTTATACCACTGCCAGACCAATTTGGGATTGCGTGCATAGGCTTGTGGGGTCGCCAAATCACGGACATCGTACGCCGCCCAGGGGCCGATCATCGCTTGTCGAAAAGACGCAACGCCGCTTTCGGCCGACATCCCGCCACCAGTGACGACCACCAGCTTCTGCGCTGTTTTGAGTTGCGTTATCAGCGCATCGAGTGCGTGCATCGTGTACCTTTCGTCAGGGTGTTGTGGTGAGGCTCCGTTGCGGGGCCCACCCCTCGACGATGGTTGTGTCAACGGTATATCGGATCTTGAGCCAAGCGGTGCCGTCGGCACTTTGCGGGCCATCGACCCACTCGACACGTGAACCAGCAGGGATGCTCCCCACGACCGTCCCATTACTGGCAGGCTCACCATGGAGCTCGAGGGGGGTGTCGCCGCTGACCAGCAAATACTGTGCGTCATTTTCGCTGCCAGAGAAGAGCCCAGTTATCCAACTCGGGAGCGATACGCTCGGCATACTGAGTTGCATCTCGCTGAATAGGCCGGCGCTCTGTGCAGGTTGGTTCGCAACATAGTACCATCCACCAGCGCCGAGCCCACCCAAAACGAGCATTGAAATCAGCACACGCCCCAGTGTACGATTGCCTTGCCGGCGTTTGCGTGGTTGCGTGCCCGCATGGGGGGCAGTTGTTGGTGTCTGCTGATCCCCAAGCGGTCCAGTGCTGTTGCCGCCAATCACAATATCGCGGCGTGCTTGTTCGATGAGTTCGAGCAGTTCATCGAGGTTTTTCAGACGGTTGAGTGGGTTGCGTGCGGTACAACGCATAATAAGGTCGTCGATTTCGGGTGGACAGCCAGCACTCACGACCGCCGACACCGGCGGGATGTCGCTCGACTCGTGCTGGGTCAGGATTTCATCTGCATTGGTGCCACTATAGGGTCGGAAGCCGCCGAGAATCTCGAACAGCAGAATACCCACCGCATACACCGCACTCTCGACCGTCTCGGCACTGCCCTGGAGGCGCTCGGGAGAACGATAGCTGGCAATGTCGATGAGGACCTCGTTGGGGGTCAAGGTCCAGTTTTCGATCCACTTCACGTGGCCTTCGCTGATAACAACAAAGTCGTTACTGCTGATAGGAGGGTGGGGGATGTGTGATTCTTGGCAGGCTTTGATTACCGCAACAATATGCCGGATATATTGCAACGCTTCGATAGGGGTGACTGGTGCACGCGCCCTGAGCGTTTTGCCGGTGATGAACTCCG
>CAIZHO010000243.1 GCA_903932805.1 uncultured Roseiflexaceae bacterium
GTGTTGAAGGCAGATTGGTCGTTCCGATGTTTCATCCCGCTGCGGCCCTCTATCAGCGTCGCAATTTACCCCTGTTGGAAGCAGATTTTGCGCAATTAGGCGTTTTTCTGCGAGATGGGTTCCCTGCTCAGTCGTGAGGGTACGACCAACGATGAGGTACATATGAAGCATTACCAACTCTCGCGTGAAGGCCGCCGCAATGCCTGGTTGATGCTGGTGGGCGCTGCGTTGATCTGGTTGTTTGCCGTTTGGACGTTTCAATCGACGTTGGGGATTACCTATGTCCCAGGTGATGTAGGAGCCTCGTTAGGGACAATGTGGGCCGAAGGGCTGACGGTCAATCGCACCGTCCCAGCGATTTTTATGCTGGTCCTGATGGTAGCTGCACCACTAACGCTCTGGAACATCAGTATGGAACTGGTGAGTCAGTACGAGGTTACTCCCGAGGGGTTACGCTATCGAGCCGTGGGTGTTGATATCGTCATTCCGTGGGACGGCATCGCCGAAATCCGGAGTGTGGATGCCGACAGCGACGAGCCCAGTGACGAGCTTGTCCTGAGCACTGCTCCCGCAGCCCAAATACCCAACGCACTCTTTCGATTGCTCTACAACCAAGCATACGGTGCCAAAGTCTTGCCGATTTATCCCGGCCTGGCAGAACGCGCCGAACTCATGGATGAGATACGCCGCCGCAGTGGCTTTCCGGTTATCACTGCACCCCTCCCTGAGCAGGTGCTCGAACAACCCCAATCATAACGGCATTTCGCCGTGTGGATATGAGATTTCTTTGTATGAAAGGAGCAACAAGGCCCTCGACACGAGTGCACCTTGTATGTGAGCAATGACAAAACAGCGATTACGTGTGATCCCCCTCGGTGGCGCCGGTGAGGTCGGCCGCAATATGTGGGTCGTCGAGTACGGCGATGACATTATTGTGATGGATTGTGGAGTGATGTTCCCCGAAGCAGAGATGCTTGGTGTCGATTTGGTATTGCCCGACATCAACTATCTGCGTGAAAACATTGGCAAAGTCAAAGCCATTGTGCTGACCCATGGTCACGAAGACCATGTTGGTGGTTTGCCGTATATATTGCCCGAAATCGGCTTTCCGACGGTGTACGGTACGCGACTCACCATCGGTATTGCATCTCACAAACTCAAAGAACATCGCCTGCTCGAACAAACCAAGTTCAACACCTTCGAAGCCGGTGATGTGTTGCGCATCGGTAGCCTGACGGTCGAGACATTTCAACTCGCACACTCCATCCCCGACACCGTTGGGTTGGCCGTCAACACACCAGCCGGGATTGTTGCCTACATCACCGACTGGAAGTTTGACCACACCCCCGTTGATCGCAAAAAGACCGATATTGCAGCCATTACGGCTTTGGGCGCACGTCGCCCGGTTGTGTTGATCACAGACTGCGTCCGGGTCGAATCGTCGGGCTTTACCCCGAGCGAACGCGTCGTTGGGGACTCTCTCGACAACATCTTTGCAACGGCACCGGGCCGGATCATCGTGGCGACCTTTGCGTCGAACATCTCGCGCGTGCAACAGGTCATTGACTCGGCAGAGGCATATGGTCGGCGGGTGATGCTGGCTGGTCGAAGTATGGAAAACAACTCGCGCATCGCCCAAGAACTAGGCTACTTGCGCATTAACGGTGGTACGCTGGTGCGGCCCAACGAGGCTGCGCAGCTCCCCGACGATCAAGTCGCCGTCATCTGCACCGGGAGCCAAGGCGAACCAATGGCTGCCCTGGCTCGCATGGCCAATCGTGAGTTCACGAATCTCCGTATCAAACAGGGTGACACCGTTGTTGTGTCTGCATCGCCCATCCCGGGCAATGAGGTATCTGTTTCACGCGTGATCAATAATCTGTTCCGCATCGGCGCAGATGTCATCTACGGCAGCGATGCCAAGGTACATGTGTCGGGACATGCCGCCCAAGAAGAACTCAAGATGCTGTTGGGCATGCTTCGGCCACAGCACGTCATCCCGTTCCACGGTGATTACCGCCACATGGTTCTCTATCGCAAACTGGCGATTGGGATGGATATGGGCTACACCACCGAGAATGTGTTTGTCGTCGAAAACGGTTCGGTCCTCGAATTTGGTCAGAATTACGGCAAACAGGTCAACAAGATCCCCGTTAACTACATCTATGTCGACGGTACGACCGTTGGTGATGTGAGCCAGATCGTGGTCCGCGACCGACAACTCCTGTCACGCGACGGCGTGATGATTGTCGTGGTCACCGTCGATCGCCACAGTGGTGATTTGGCAGGTGGACCTGAGGTGTTGACCCGTGGATTTGTCCACATGAAGGAATCCGAGGAGCTCCTCGAGGCGACCCGCAAGGTGGTACGCAAAGTCTTGCA
>CAIZHO010000244.1 GCA_903932805.1 uncultured Roseiflexaceae bacterium
GTGCAATTGCACTGCCACGTTTTGGATACATCGATGCATGCGCATGCATTGATGATTATTATGTCAATTGTTTGAAATAAAACGCCGTACCCTCGATGGAACCATCCGGGCTATAGGCGTATGCAGGAACGACACCAAATCGTGTCCACCCACAGGAGCTATACAGACGCTCGCCTGCATCATTTGCGCGGGTATCGAGGAGCAGCAACGTGCGGCCTTTGCTCCGAGCATACGACTCGACTTCGGTCATGAGCTTTGTACCGATCCCATGCTTGCGCAGACGACTGGTCACGATGACCTTTTGGACCTCGGCGCGATGACGGCCATTGGCCTTACCTGCGGGTTCGAGTTGGGCTGTACCCACCAGACTACCATCACCGAGCCGTGCAACGACCAGCCACTTGCGGTCAGCTTTCACTGCTTCAGCGACGCCCTGCCAGTAGGTATGGATGTCGGCAGGGTCGTAGGGGAGCATGTAGCCGATGCTCGCGCCAGACTCGACGGCGTCGATAAGCAATGCGGCGAGCTCAGGGAGAGCTGCATCGACACGGTCCGGGGTCAACCAATCGAGGATGATCATTGGGGCACCTCAGTACGGTAGTGGACCTCGGAGCACTCACGCAGGCGGCGAGCGGCTTGCTCTGGGGTGATATCGCGTTGCGGTTCGGCGAGCAACTCAAAACCAACCATAAACTTGCGCACCGTAGCCGACCGGAGCAATGGCGGCACGATATGGATGTGCCAGTGCCAGTGGCCGTTGTCGATCATTTTGGTCGGAGCCTGATGGATCCCCAACGAATACGGAAAAAGGGTCTGGAAGAGGTTGTCGTAGCGCGTCACCGTACGCTTGAGGATATCTGCCAGGTCGGTCGCTTCACCCGCACTCATCTGATCGATGGTTGCCATCGGGCGCCGTGGCAGGATGATGGTCTCGAACGGCCAAACGGCCCAGAAGGGCACCAGGGCGACAAACGAACGGTTCTCGCAGACGACGCGTTCGTGTGCAGTAATTTCTTGTGCCAGGTACGCCGACAGCATCGTCTGTTGATGCGTCGCGTAATAGACGCGTTGCGTGGCTTCCTCTTTTGCGACGAGGGTCGGGGTGTGTTGTGTCGCCCAGATTTGCCCATGTGGATGTGGATTACTCGAACCCATCATGGCTCCGCGATTTTCGAAGATCTGGACATAGCCGATGTCTGGGTGTTGGGCAAGTTCACGGAACTGGTCCTGCCATGTCGCCACGACGCCGGCGATGTCAGGGGTGGTCATTTCGCCGAGGGTCAGATCATGCTGTGGACTGAAGCAGATGACGCGGCAAATGCCCTTTTCGCTGACGCTCCGAAAGAAGCCGTCGTCGCTCCCCCCTGCAGGCGCATCCTTCTGGAGCGCTGCAAAGTCGTTGTCAAACACAAATGTTCCCGGATATGCAGGATTGAGCTCACCACCCATGCGCGTGTTGCCTGGGCAGAGGTAGCAAGTGGGGTCGTACGTGTTGCGCACAGGGATGACGGGCGCTTCGACTTGGCCCTGCCATGGGCGCTTGGTACGGTGCGGCGACACCAGCACCCACTCGTCCAGCAGTGCATTATAGCGGCGGTGGGAATGATCTTCGGGTACAAACACGCTCTACCTCTTTCGTTCGTTTGCTCCATTCTACCAAACCAGGGCAACAAAAAACCGACCCGTCGAAACGGGTCGGTATGATCCAAACGGCTAGCGCAGCGCGTACACAATCGAAACATCGACCGTGATATCCTGCGTCCCGGCCTGCACCGGTGCAGCTGCCATGGCATCCATGGCGACTCGTGCCATTGGGTACGAAGGGGCATTTTGTGAGGATTCGGTGACCGAGATAATCTCGCCCAGTTCGACCCCTGCTGCCTTGGCCATTGCTTCGGCCTTGGCCTTTGCAGCGTCGAACGCGCGGATTCGGGCCTCGCTCACCAATGCGCTCGTATCTGCAATGCTGAAGTTCAATCCGGTGATGTTATTTGCGCCAGACTGCACCACTTGGTCAAGAAGTGGACCAGCTTTGACCAAATCACGAATCGTAACGGTGACCGAGTTACTCACCTGGTAGCCGGTAATCCGTGTGCCCGAGGTATCGTATGTGGGATAGACGCTAAAATTGCTGGTCTGGATGTCCTTCTCAGCGACACCCAATGCAATCACCGACGCAATCACTGCCGCAGTGTCGGTCGAATTCTGTGTCAACGCTGCTGCCGCAGTGGTCGCTTGCGTGGTGACACCCAACTGAATGGTGGCCTGATCAGGCGTAGCCGAGACCGCACCGCTGGCACTGACACTCAACTGACGCGACGATCCACCAAACCCACTCATGACTGAACCAATCCCCGTCATCATGGTGCTGGCGTTATCACCGGTGTTCGGCACCACAACGGTACCAGACATCATCCCGACGCCACGGGACATCCACATCGATGGGAGAATGGCGCCGATCAAGCCAGCCAAAAAGGTTCCAATAATCAAAAAGGCAATGGTGTACTTCGACATGACAATCTTCTTTCACTAAGAGTCCATCAGAGAGACGCCGTGGGTATGGCGAAAGTTTCGCTCCCGCAGCCCTCTCATGAAACGTTAAATTCCGTACAATTCGCTGTACTTCGCTTTGAGGTAGCGGAAGTACGGCTCGA
>CAIZHO010000245.1 GCA_903932805.1 uncultured Roseiflexaceae bacterium
GACGTTTCTCGTAAACAAGAGCATGGTTTTGAGGGCGAGTGCGGTTTGATTATGCAATACGTTCTGCCACCAGCGATTGGGGATGAACTCGGGCAAGACGACCGTCACCACATCGTCGTGGTAGCGCTTTTCCATGCGATGCAGATACTCACGGATTGGACGCATCAGCGACCGATAGGGCGACGGCAAAATCTCGAGCTCGACACCACTGCCCCATTGCGCCCATTTGGTTTTGATGCGCTCCGTACTCTCTGCATCCATGTCGATATAGAGCCCGCGAATGTTGTCAGTGGTCAACGAAAGACCATACTGCAACGCCGGGACGACCCCTCTATGGACACCACTCACCAAGACAATAACGGTGTGTCGGCGCAGTGCCACCGGCGCTGGTGCGTCGTTCAGTGACAACTGCGCAGCGACGTCGAGATAATGCTTCTGAATACTCAGCAACACAATGACCAAGATAGGGATCAGGAGCAATACCGCCCATGCTCCTTCCAGGAACTTGGTGCCGGCGATGACCACCAACACCACTCCGGTAACGGTTGCACCGAGTCCATTGATGATGGCATTGCCCACCCAGCCGGGTGTCTTGAGCGTACGCCAGCGCTGCACCATACTGAATTGCGAAATGGTGAACGACAAAAACACACCGACTGCATACAGCGGCAACAGTGCTTGTTCGCGTGCCTTGAAGAAGATCACCAAGATGGCAGACACAACGCCCAAAAACAACACGCCGTTTGAGAACACTAAACGATCACCACGTTGTGCAAATTGACGTGGCAGATAGCGGTCGATTGCCAAAAAGTACGATAACCGTGGGAAGTCCGCATATGCCGTGTTGGACGCCAAAATGAGGATTAACATCGTCGATGCTTGGATGACATAATAGAATACGGAAGAACCACCAAAGATTGCCCGCGCCAATTGAGAATTTGCCGTTTCGGGTTCGAGTGATCCATCAGGGATGATTTGATATGATTCTGCGAGCTGCGTGATCCCCAAAAACATCAAACTGAGAACGACGATCATGATGATGAGGGTCGTCGATGCATTACGCGACTCGGGTTTCTGAAAGGCCGGTACACCATCGCTAATCGCCTCGATCCCCGTCAACGCGGTACAGCCTGCCGCAAACGCCCGCAGAATCAGAAAAATGGTAATGGCGTTACCCGCTTCTGCGTGTGGGATGTGTGGTACCGGTGGAATTACGACCGTCCCAAACGCAATGTTGTACAACCCAGTCAGGATCATTACCGCCATGCTCGTAATAAAAAGATAGGTCGGCAACGCAAACACACTGCCGGATTCCTTCAGACCACGCAGGTTCGCCAATGTGAGCACCACAATCAGCCCCACTGCAATCTCGATGCGCCACGGGTCGAGGAACGGGAACGCAGAGGTGACTGCCGCGACACCAGCCGACATGCTGACTGCGACAGTCAGTATGTAGTCGATAAGTAACGACGACGCAGCCACCAATGACGGCACTTTGCCCAAATTATCGCGCGACACAATATACGATCCACCACCCTGAGGGTAGGCCATGATGGTTTGGCGATACGAAAATGCCACGGTAATGAGCAGAACAACGATACCAATTGAAATAGGGGTAGCTAAACCAAGTGCTTCGCGGTTGGCATAGAGCAGCGCAATCAAGATGGCTTCGGTCGCATAGGCGACCGAAGAGAGCGCATCTGACGAAAAAACCGCCAGTGCGGTGCGCTTGGGCAAGCGCTCATGGGCGAGCTGTTCATTCGCCAACGGCTTTCCGACCAGGAGTCGCTTCATTTCGGACAACATCGTGCATCCATTCAATAAAAAACGTCGCCACACATCGTGTGGCGACGTTGCCTTGCGGTGAACCGCGCGGATGGTAGCATACTTTCCGGTGGATTACAAGCAAATCGGCTTATTTGTCCA
>CAIZHO010000246.1 GCA_903932805.1 uncultured Roseiflexaceae bacterium
GCGCTGCATGGCTGGCTGATGGTGCGTGTGCTGTGGCAACGGGATTGGCGCAGTGTGTGGTGGGTGCATGCGACGCTGATCAGTGCGATTGTCGGTGTGAGCGCTCTCACCGAAAACGGCGAGCAAGCGCGATTCATTGCGGCGATGGTCCCGGCATTGTTGTGCCTGCCGTTTGGTCTATTGGTGGCGGCGTTGCCCCGTAGGCAGAACGAACGGAAGTCCGTATAATACCTGTATAACCCTCCAGCGCGTTGGTGCGCTGCTCAACAAAGGAGTCCCCCATGGATGGATACGGAATAACCCTGTTTTTGCACTCGTGGATGCGCTGGGCCGTCGTTGTGACCGCCTTGATGACGCTCGTTCCTTCGATTGTCGGGTGGCGCAACGGCGCACATTGGGATGACACAAAAAGCAAGTGGGCGTCGTGGTTTGTCAACACGACCAGCATCCAGCTGGTGCTCGGCTTGTTGCTCTATGGTGTGTTCAGTCCCGTGTTGCAGAAGGCGTTTGCCGACTTTGGTGGGGCCATGAAAGATGGCGTGTTGCGCTATTGGGCGGTAGAACACATGACCATGATGGTCATTGCTGTGGCGTTCGCACACATTGGAGCTGCGCGCGTCAAGAAAGCTTCCAGCGACGTCGCCAAACATCGCGTGGCGGTGATTTTCTTCGGGTTGGCGATTTTGATGATTGTGGCCTCGATTCCATGGCCTGGTTCGGGCGCCGACCCACGGCCTTTGTTCCGCTTGGCATTGCCCTAAATGACCATTGACCTGCGTGAACGCATCCTCATCGAAGCCGCGATGCGGTTTGTGGCATCGGGGTATCATGCGGTTTCGATGCGCGAAATAGCCGAGGGTGTGGGCGCTTCGAAGGCGTCGATCTACTACCACTTCACCGACAAAGAATCCCTATTGTTGGCGATTATGGAGCATTCCTTGGTGCAACTCCAACGGATTGTCACGCAGGCAACCCATCACAGCGGTACCATAGACGAGCAACTCACCATTATTGTGGCGGGGTTGCTCGATCTCGATGGAGTGCAACGTGCGGCGATGCGCCTGGCGATGGTCGAGCTACAACATCTGCGAGACACGGACCGTGCGTCGTTCGGCGTGCGTTATGAGCAACAGTTTATTGGGCCGATACGGGCCATCATCACTGCGGGGATACAGGCAGGCACGGTACGACAAATCGACGTGATGTTGACGACATGGGCGTTTTTGGGGATGTTGTATCCGTTTTCGATGTCGTCGCATCGCAACCGTGATGCCCGTGCGCAGAGCCAAGCGCTAGTCGATCTCTTCCTCGGCGGCATCCGCGCCTGACCGTTGCATGGCCATGCCGGTTCTGTTCGGTTGTTCCATTGCGATGGCGAGCAAAGCCACGCAGTGTGTTGGGGAACTGTACAGGATGTGCACGGCGTGCGGTTTTCGATGTTCTCATGCACTCCAGAACGTACACGGTAGAGTGTCGTACCACCAGAGGATGCGCCGCAGCGCACACACAACGCCCCAGGCATCGTGCCTGGGGCGTTTTTCATATCAAGCTGCGTGATGCTGTCGCAATGGTGCTATGCGGTCGCGCTGGGGAGCGGGGCTGCCGCGGCGCGGGCGACCAGCTCGGCGGGGGTTATATCAGCGAGGGTGCGCAGGCGCAGGGCTGAGTCGGGCATCCAGGCGTCGACCAGGGACGGGATAGGTACTGCGACGGAGCGCATACCGGCACGGTTGGCGGCGGTGACCCCGTGGGCCGAATCTTCGAAGACCAGGCAGTCAGCCGGGAGGGCAGCCACATTTGCGGCGACGGTGAGAAAAATCTCGGGCGACGGTTTGACGGCACTGACGTCATTTGACGTCACGATGGTGGCGAAATGATGGAAAATGCCGTGTTCGTGGAGCCAACGATGGACCCATTCGCGGTTCCCGCTCGAACCAACCGTCAA
>CAIZHO010000247.1 GCA_903932805.1 uncultured Roseiflexaceae bacterium
GGTGGGCAGACAGGGGCGAGTACCCCGCTTCGCGGGGCATGACGACCTCGCCCGTAATATCCCCCCGACGCGATGCCCCCACGCAAATACGTCCCGACCGGCACACAGTCCCCCTACGGGGGATCCGCCGGTCGGGACACCCACATTCCCACCCAACCCGGTATAATGAAGACAACCGGCTTTACCGAAAGAAATCTCTTCATGCTTCATACCTTGCGACGCATCCCCTTCTCGGTGTGGCGCGTCTTGCTCCATAGTATGCTCATTGGCTTGGGCATGAGCTTTTTTGATGTATTGTTTAACTTCTACCTCGTCAGCATCGGCTACCAGGCCGACACGATTGGCGTGCTCTCCACGGTCGCCCGCATCGCCGGCCTGGTGGTGGGCATTCCGGGAGGGCGGCTGATCGATCGCATCGGTTCGCGCCGTGCGCTCATCATCGCAGTGTTGATTTATATGGTCGGCTTGGTGTCGGTGCTCTATGCACCAGACCGGATCTGGCTGTTTGTGGGGCAGTTCATTGTGGGCTGTGCGTTTTCGCTGCTCTTTTCTGCGTTGTTCCCGTTGTTGACATCGACCACCCCGCACGCCCAACAGCCGACGGTCTTTGGCCTCAACGAGATGGCGCTCAACACCATTGGCCTGGTCGGCAGCATCCTGGCCGGCTGGTTGCCCAGTGTGGTGGCGCCGTGGCTGGCGGTCAGCGCCCAGAGCACACTGGCGTATCGTGTGGTGTTGCTGATTGGCGTGGCGATCTTGACGTCGTCGTTGCTGCCGTTGCTCGGTAGCTTGAAGCCGGCGCCGCACCTCGATGACGACGGGGTGCCCATCGTTGCAGCAGTGCCGATGCGCAGTACCTGGCGGATTATCCAATACGCGTTTGGGAGTTTTTTGATAGGGGTCGGCAGCGGGACGTTCTTCCCGTTCCAGACGCTCTTTTTGCGCAGTCAACTCGATATGTCCGATGCGAACGTGGGCACGGTCCTCGCCTTTAGCGGTGTCGCATTGGGCGTCGGGGCGGTGGCCGCCGGGCATTACATCGGCGATCGTAGTCTGCGGGTGTGGTCGAGCATCTTCCGCATCGCCGCAGCCCCGGCATTGTTGTTGATGCTGGCGCCCGTGGTGTGGGTGGCGGTGAGTGGGTTGATTCTGCGGGCGTTTCTGATCGGCTGTAGCATTTCGCTCAACGACGTGCTGACGATGCGGCTGGTCAATCCGCAGCAGCGTGGCTTTTCTTCGAGTATCTTGAACATGGCCTGGGCCGCCGGTTGGGCCATCACGGCGACATTGAGCGGGTATGTGCAGACGTCGTATGGGTTCACCCCGCTGTTGATCTTGGGTGCGATTGCGTATGTGTTGTCGGGGTTGGCGATTTGGAAGTACGAACGGGATGATTCGCTTACAGACGGTCAGATCCCCCAAGGGGGGACTGTGTGACGCTCTAGCACGAGTAATAGCAATGAACTGTCCGGATGGAGCTAAACACTGTCGATGAGTTCTTTCCGTTTGAGTTCAAACTCTTCGTCATTGATTAACCCAGCTGATTTAAGTTTTTGGAGTGCTGCAATGCGATCATCGAGTGATGGCGTCGGAATTTGCGGATTCATCACGGGTGTGTTCTGAGAAGCATTTGCCGTTACTGCACGGATGTCATTCGCGACGGCAGTCTCGTCGAAGAAGGTGATACCGCTCTTGCCTCGGGTTGCATTCGAATAGCGTCTGCCGGCAGCTAACGCATTCTCGTGGAATTGTGCGTTCGTCGGGGCATTCCTGAGTGCCTCAAGACATGCTTCATATTCCAAACGACGACGTTTGGCTTCCTCGAAGGCATTGTCTCGGATGATATATACAATAACAATCGGGATTGCAAGCACTAATGACAC
>CAIZHO010000248.1 GCA_903932805.1 uncultured Roseiflexaceae bacterium
ATACGGAACGCTGACGACGACGACGTTCTTCGAAAAGAGCAACATCGTCTTGATTGCCAGTGCCGTTTGATTGTGCAAGAAGTTCTGCCACCAGCGATTAGGGATGAATTCGGGCAACACAACGGTGACAACATCGTCGTGATAGCGCTTTTCAGCTCGACTGAGATACTCGCGGATAGGGCGAATCAACGAGCGATAGGGCGACGGGAGGATTTCGAGCTCAACGCCGCTGCCCCATTGGGCCCATTTTTCTTTCATTTTGGCTGTGCTGCTGGCGTCTAAGTCGATGTACAGTGCCCGAATGTTATCGCTGGTCAGTGATAATCCATACTGCAGTGCCGGGATGACTCCACGGTGCACTCCACTCACCAGTACGACCACGGTATGCCGTCGCAGTGCAACCGGTGGTGGTGCTTCTGCGAGTGACAGCTGATTGGCAACGTCAAGATAATGCCTGCGAATCTGATAGAGCAGAAAAACAACCATTGGGATAATCACGAGGACCGACCATGCGCCTTGGCCAAACTTGGTTACTGCAATGACCACAAAGACCAATGCAGTGATGCTCGCTCCGAGACCGTTGATCAGCATATTACGCACCCAACCGGTTGATTTGAGCCGCCGCCAGCGTTGTACCATCCCGTATTGCGAGAGGGTGAAGGCAGCGAACACACCGAGTGCGTACAGTGGTAACAAGGCTTGTTCGCGTGCATTGAATGCCACTACCAAGATTGCCGAGACAATCCCGAGGAACAACACCCCGTTCGAAAACACCAACCGATCCCCGCGTTGGGCAAACTGCCGCGGCAAGAAGCGGTCTATCGCCAGAAAGTAAGACAAACGCGGAAAGTCCGCATACGCGGTGTTGGACGCCAAAATCAGAATCATCATGGTCGCGCCCTGGATCACGTAATAAAAAACCGAACCACCTCCAAAGATGGCTCGTGCAAGCTGTGAATTGACCGTCTCTGGTTCGAGGGCACCGTCTGGCACCACGTTGTAGAGGCTCGCCAACGCAGTGATACCGATGAACATCAAACTCAAAATAACGGCCATAATCGTCAATGTCATCGATGCATTACGTGCTTGGGGTTGCTTGAAAGCCTGCACGCCGTCACTAATAGCCTCGATCCCGGTGAGCGCGGTGCACCCCGACGCAAATGCCCGGAGTATCAAAAACCACCCGAGTGTTTGGTTGAATTCGGCGTGTACGACTTCGGGGAGGGGAGCAGGTACGATCGTGCCGGTGCTGTAGCGGTATAAGCCGACCAGAATCATCGCAAACATGCTGAGAATAAACAGATAGGTCGGCACGGCAAAAATAGCCCCCGACTCTTTGAGACCGCGCAGATTTGCCAAACTCAGCAGTGCAATCAACACCAGTGCGATCGCTGTACGATGCTGATCAAGCTCGGGCAGCGCAGACGTAATCGCGGTCACACCTGCCGAGATACTGACGGCCACCGTCAATATATAAGACGTCATGAGCGAAACCGCAGCAATCAACGAAGGCAGGGTGCCGAGGTTCTCCCGCGATACAATATACGATCCACCGCCATTTGGGTACGCGTTTATCGTTTGGGTGTACGAATACGAAACAATAATCAACAACAGGGTGATTCCGACTGCAATGGGGGTAGCAAGACCGAGCGCTTCACGGTTGGCAAACATCAGCGCAATCAAAATGGCTTCGGTCGCATACGCAACTGACGACAATGCATCGGACGAAAACACCGCGAGAGCGGTGCGCTTGGGGATTCGTTCGTGGGCGAGTTGTTCATTTGCAAGTGGCTTACCCACCAAAATGCGTTTGAGCGTCCCTAACATCGCAATG
>CAIZHO010000249.1 GCA_903932805.1 uncultured Roseiflexaceae bacterium
CATTTAAGCAGGGTTTATTGCAATAAACCCTGCTCTAAAGAGATAAGCCCGTCCGAATGTTCACCAATCCCCATCAAATCCACTGATTAACCCCCGCTCCGGAGCAACATCCCGACGCATCACGTAGAATCACATCAGACAATGGATTTTCAGTTAGGCGAAGCCAAACGAGGCCCGACACTGATATCTAATACCTGATCACTGATAACTCCCCGGAGGGCTGTAATGACACAAACCACCGACCGTCTCTTCCGCCACATGGCCTGGGCCAACGCGCAGACATTCGCCGTACTCGCCGCACTGCCCGAGGCAATCTATGCACACAGTGAACCGGGCAACGACTGGAACGTGGGCATGATTGCCGCCCATCTGGCCGAAGCCGCAACCAGCTACGCCTCGCGCCTCGACGGTGCGCCATACGCTGATTTGCCATTCGACCGCATCACAACCCACGCCGAGCTCTCCATTGCCGCGGCTGCCTGTGCCGGTGCCGATGCACGGCTGCGTCAGGCAGCCTTGCTGCCCGAGGGCATGGTAGCCCGCAAAGACGACCCACAGAACATCCGCGCGCGTTCGACCGTGCTCGGCCAATCGATCCACCACGCCACCGAACACCGCGCCCAGATCTCCGGTGCACTGGTGGCCCACGGCATCAAGGCACTCGATCTGGATGCATTGGATGTCTGGGCGCTGGGTGACGCCGAGGGGCTGGGGGAGTGAGGTGCTTTGGGGTGGGGGTGTATGGTAAGAAACCCTGCCCCACCCGCATGCTACAATCGCCTCACCGATTGGTTTTCCCATGCTGTATGGTGTTGCTTGATGGAGCAGCGCCGCATCTTCAAGGAGGAAGTATGCTCACACAGGCACAGGTCGATTTCTATCGCGAGCACGGCTACGTGGTGGTGAAGGGGATGTTTACGCCCGAGGAAGCCGCGCGCTTCCGCGCCGAATCGCACGCGCTCATCGAGCGCCTGCAACGCATCGGCAAGACCGATGCCACGTGGGAGAGTGCGCGTGGCGTCACCATGAACAAAACGTCATTACTCCACTGCCACAACGTACAGTTCCATTCCGCGGCCTTGTGCGGCCTGATGCTCGACGACCGACTCACGTCGGCAGCCAGCCAGATTATCGGCTCGGCCAACGTGCAATTGCATCACAACAAGCTCTTCATCAAGCCGCCCGAGAAGGGATCGCCGTTCCCGATGCACCAGGACCAGCCGTTCTTCCCGCATGACAACGACAGCATGATCGCCGCGGTGGTGCATTTCGACGATGCCCCGCTCGAAAAGGGCTGTATCCGTGTCGTGCCCGGCAGCTACAAAAACGGCCCCATCCCGCACGAGTCCGACGGTGGCTGGCATTTGCCGTTCGACCAATACCCGCTCGAATCGTCGGTCGCCTGCCCGGCCCAAGCGGGCGATGTGCTCTTCTTCAGCTACCTGACCATCCACGGCTCGGGCGTCAACACCAGTAGCGAAGCGCGCACCACCATGCTCATCCAGATGCGCGACCCCGAAGACCAGCCGACCGTGATTACCCACCTGTCACGCGGCCAGGGCATGATGTTACGCGGCGTCGATCCGACCGCGGTGGCCGGTTCGAACGTCGAGTGGAGCCTATCGACCCCCAAGCCACAGAGTGCCATGGGCGGCATGGGCATGGGTGGACCGGCGATGGGTGCCATGGGCATGGGCGAGCCGAAAAAAGGGATGTAAAGAAAAATTCTTTGAGTAGGGTTTATTGCAATAAACCCTACTCAATTTTTGTTTGAATCCCACATGCTATGCTGACGGTATCTGGCAAAAAACGACGACATACAACGAGGCAGCGAGATGCGATCTACCTTTCGAATTGGGCATTGGGTGCTGGTCATCACGGTTGTTCTGATTGTCGGGTTGGTACTGGTGATGCCGCAGCATTCGTCTGCACAATCGACCACGCATGCGTTGACCAGTGGCCAAAAAACGGTAATCGCGGCACGGACGCGCACGACGGTGGCAGGGCGTACGAATACGGCAATCGTGGCACGGACGCGCACGACGGTGGCAGGGCGCACGAATACGGCAATCGTGGCACGGACACGCACGACGGTGGCAGGGCGCACGAATACGGCAATCGTGGCACAGACACGCACGACGGTGGCAGGGCGCACGATTACGGCAATCGTGGCACGGACACGCACGGCACTGGGTGTCCGCACGAGCACACCAACGCGCACGAGTACTCGCACAAAGACCCTTACAGCCACGAGCACCTCCACACCGACACCAACTGCGACACCAACTGCGACACCAACTGCAACACCCACTGCGATAGGCTTTACCTCGGTGACTGGTGATAAATACCACACGTGCGGGTTGACAAGTGCGGGTGTTGCATATTGCTGGGGTTGGAATGGGTACGGCCAGTTGGGCACCGGCGACACCGAGGATCGCACCTCGCCGGTGATGGTCACCATGCCCGCTGGTGTGACGTTTATATCGATTCATGCGAATCAATTACACACCTGTGCATTGACGAGTAGTGGTACTATCTATTGCTGGGGTGGGAACGGGTCCGGACAGCTGGGAAACGGCACTACCATGCAAAATAACTTACCAACAGCTGTGCCAGCAGGCGTGACGTTTGTGTCAATGAGCACCGGTGGGTACCACACCTGTGCATTGACGACTGAGGGATCACTCTATTGTTGGGGTAATAACTACAACGGGCAGCTGGGCATCGGCAACACCTTGAATAGTAGCAATCCAACGGCGGTGTTTATGCCGGAGGGCGTGATCGTTGCATCGATAGATGCTGGTGGGAACTACACCTGTGCATTGACAACAGCAGGAACTATCTATTGTTGGGGACGGAACGAATACGGACAATTGGGGAATGGAACGACCGCGAGTAGCACCAGACCAACGGCGCTCAGCTTGTCGGCAGGGGAGCCAATTGATTCCATAAGTGTCGGTGAGATAAGTGCCTGTGCGCGCACGAGTGTCGGTACAATCTACTGTTGGGGGAATAACAGTTACGGGCAACTCGGGGACGGTACGACCACAAGTCGTTCTATACCCATGCCCCTGAGTATTCCGGCTGGTCAGACGTTTGCTTCGATAACTGCTGGTTATGGCCACACCTGTGCAAGTACGATCGTGGATACAATTTATTGTTGGGGAGACAACGGGTATGGGCAACTGGGCATAGGCGACACCGTGGATCGCACCTCGCCGGCGATGGTGAGTATGTCAGTAGGCGTGTCGTCTCCGTCTCTGAGTGTTGGTGCTAGGCACACATGTCTGCGGACAAGTACGGGTACCTTCTATTGTTGGGGAGACAACGCGGACGGGCAACTCGGCAATGGCACCATATTGCAAAGCAACAGGCCTGTGTTGGTGTCGATGCCGTGGTAACAGATGGCACACGTTCGACCTTTGTCGAACTCTGCTTTTCGACCGTTGGGTCTATTCCCGCTGTGAATCGACTGTATGAACGTTGCAGCGTCACGCCGATGTCGAGAGAATCGTGGTGATCGCAACGGCCGGGTCGAACGTCGAGTGGAGCCTGTCGACCCCCCCAAACCACAGAGCGCCATGGAAGGTATGGGCATGGGTGGGCCGGCGATGGGTGCTACGGGCATGGGCGAACCGAAAAAAGGGATGTGATGGGATTTTTTGAGCGGGGTTTATTGCAATAAACCCTGCTCAAAACTCGATAAACCCTACCTTACACGCAATCCCCCCTCAATCCTCCCGCGGTTGCCACAGCGGCGTCTGTTGCGCGACAGTAAAACCTGCGGTGGTGGACGTCATCTGCCAGACTTCGAGGGATGTGAGAATGGTCGGCGCGCCGATGGTGATGCCGTAGAGTGCCGTCTGGCCTACATATGCCGGGTATTCGGCGACCATGGTTTGGCGATTATTGACGAAAATTTCCACCACAAACGCATCGAAAAAAATCCGAATCTCGACATCCTCGTCCGCATCGAGTTGAGTCATGGCAAAAGGCGCTTCGGCGCTGCCCAGCCGGATGGTACCGGTCTCGGGCCGGAAGATGAGCGGCAATCCATGCCCTGCTTCGTCTGCACACAGTACAAAGCCGAATAGCTTGCGCAGTGCTTGCTGGCGCGTCAGGCAGATGCGGATTTCGACCGCCTCGTGTGCGTAATCGAC
>CAIZHO010000250.1 GCA_903932805.1 uncultured Roseiflexaceae bacterium
AGTCCATCTTGTTGATGGCGACAATCATCGGCGCACCTGCAGCCCGGACGTGCGATATGGCTTCGATGGTCTGCGGCATCACACCGTCGTCGGCGGCCACCACTAGCACAACAATGTCTGTCACTTGTGCGCCGCGGGCACGCATTGCAGTGAACGCTTCGTGGCCCGGAGTGTCGAGGAACGTTATTTTGCGGCCGTTCACTTCAACTTGGTATGCACCGACGTGCTGTGTAATACCACCAGCTTCACCTTCAGCGACTTTCGTCTGCCGGATCGAGTCGAGCAGTTTCGTTTTGCCGTGGTCGACGTGACCCATGATGGTGACCACCGGTGGGCGGGTAATCAGGGTTTCATCTGTTTCGGCAGCGAGCACGTCTTTGATGTTATCAACGATGCCAATCATGGCTTCGGGGATATATTCGGTCGTTTCGATGTTGAACTCGGCGCAGATAAGTGCAGCGGTTTCGTAATCGATTTGTTGATTGATATTGGCAACAACACCACTCTTGAGCAAAATCTTCAGGATTTCGGCTGCACCGACGCTGGTTGCTTCGGAGAGCTCACGAACCGTCAGATTACTGCCGAGTTGGATTGGGCCTTTGGGGCGAACGACGGGGCGGGCAACTTGTTGTCGACCACCGATTCCACGACCCATCATCGAGCCTGGTTTACCGCCTTTACCGCCCTTGCCGCGTCCCTGGCCATCGCTCTCGGCGGCGTCAGATCCGCGCACTGCTCCTTTACGGTCGGTACTGTTCCGGCGTTGTCCCGAATTGCCGCCACGGCTGCCAGGGACTGCACCGCCGACGCCACCGCCGACAGGACCGCTATTGAACCCACCACGGCTTGGACCACCAGGTCCACCCGCGCCACCCATCGGGCCAGAGCGCGGCGGACCGCCTGGAGCACCGCCAAAGGGGCGATCACCGGGAGGGCGCGGTGGACGGTCGCCGAATGGGCGATCACCGGGAGGACGCGGAGGGCGGTCGCCAAAGGGGCGATCGCCGGCTGGGCGTGTACCCGTGAATGGGCGGTCACCGGCAGGGCGCGGCGGACGGTCGCCAAAAGGACGATCTCCTGCAGGCCGTGGCGGTGGTCGCTCGCCTGGAGGGCGTGGCGTATACGGTCGATCGGCGCTTACCGGTGGGCGTTCGCCTGGAGGACGTGGGGTGTATGGACGGTCTCCAAATGGTTGACGATCACCAGCTGGTCGATCACCGGCCGGACGTGGTGGGCGATCGGCATATGGTCGATCACCGGCCGGACGTGGTGGGCGGTCGCCGAACGGACGATCCCCAGCAGGACGTGGTGGTCGGTCACCGGCTGGTCGGTCACCAGCGGGACGAGGTGGTCGATCCCCGTACGGGCGGTCGCCGGCAGGACGTGGCGCGGGTGCACCAGCGCTTTGTGGCGGGCGACTTGCTGGGACCGGTCGGGAGTCAGAGGGTCGAGGAGCGTCAGAACGTGTTTTCTCGTCGCTGTCGCTTCCCCCTCCTTGGGTTGTATCATCACTGGCTGCATACAATGGCAGACGCAGCATGTTGTTCCAAAATCGTCGCATTCGCTATCCTCCGTGTTGGCGGGTGCTGACATCACGAGATGTCATCGGTTCTTCAAGAGTAAGTGTCCGTGCAAAGGACGTCAGCGTTGCCCGATCCTCTTCTGTGAGTGTGGAGAGCCGTAGTGCGCTCTGCATGCTGGTGCGCTCAAGCGCTGTCGTCCAGCACGACGGATTCGAACAGAGATAGGCACCGCGACCGTTTCTTTTTCCCGTGATATCTATAGCCACGCGTCCTTCTGCAGTCCGTACAACACGTACCAAACCACGTTTGGCACCGGTTGATCTACAGCTGATACACATCCGGGTCGGGATGTGCTTCGGACGTTGATGGGAACTCGTCATTCATTCACCGTGTAGTCGATGTCGGGAATCATAAACGATGCAATCAAGCGATCGTTTGCGTAGATAAACAGTTTGATTGAGGTGGCGCGGATCTGAATGGTCTGACCCACATAATCACTGCCTAATGGTCCGTATTCGATATTCTGATACACAAATGTGCCGTATTCGGATACGACGCGGTCCTCGACCTTTGCATGTGCGAGTTCTACATCGAGCGCCATGCTCTCGGCTTCCGCCGCTTGGCGGAATTCACTCGCTTCACGCATCTCGTCAATCAATGTGCTCGAAGACTTGATGTCGATTTTCCACTTGGTCAGTTTGGCGGCGAGACGAACGTTTTGCCCTTCTTTGCCAATCGCCAGCGAAAGCTGTTTGTCGGGTACGATGACGACTGCTTTGTCCATGTCACGGATTTGCACTTCGACGACTTGCGCAGGAGACAAGGCGTTTGCGATGAACTCCTTGACATCGGTAGACCATTGCACCACGTCGATTTTCTCGCCGTTCAACTCGTTGACGATGTTTTGGATGCGCACCCCGCGGATACCCACACACGCGCCAACGGGATCGATGCCCTCTTGACGAGCTGCGACCGCACATTTGGTGCGTACGCCCGGCTCGCGTGAGATGCTTTTGATTTCGACGGTGCCTGCCAGGATCTCCGGCACTTCCATTTCGAAGATGCGTTTGATGAGGTCATTATCGGTTCGTGACACCAACAACCGTGTCCCACGGTCTTCGCGTCGGATCTCTTTCAGCAACACTTTGATGCGTGTGCCTGGTCGATAGTTATCGGATGCGACTTGTTGGTCACGTGGCAGGATGGCTTCTGCTTTGCCGAGATCGATGATGATGTTGCCGTTGACGTTGCGTTGGACGACGCCAACCATAAGTTCACCGCGACGCTCGTTGAATTCGCTGTAGACATTATCGCGTTCCACATCGCGGATACCCTGCAAGATCACTTGTTTGGCGGTCTGTGCTGCAATCCGCCCGAAGTCTTTGGGCGTCGTTTCTACGACGATTTTCTCGAGCACTTGAATGTTGGGATCGTGTTTGCGCGCTTCGTCGTAGCTAATCTCGAAGCGCTCGTCTTCGACTTCGTCTACCACCAGCATTTCGGAGTACACGTGTGGATCACCTTTGACGGGGTCGATTTTGACCACAATCTCAATCGCGGGCGGTCGTTCCCCGAGCGAACGTCGATATGCGGCGACTAACGCCTTTTCGACCTGCTCGATAATGCGTTCGCGCGGTATGCCGCGCTCGGCTGCAATGGCGGATATGGCTGCAAAAAATTCTGTTCTCATCCTGCTTCACCCTCGTTTACGTGAGAGAAAAAAGAAAAGCGGGGAATACCCACTTCTGCGTAAAAAACCTATCGGTGGACGCACAACATGGCACGGGTACGCCGTGACATCTGGTATAGTATAGCATATTCAACGGGACAAATGTAATCCCTACGTAAGAATTGCAGGTGGATGGAGTGACCGCCAATACGCTCCTCGCAATCGATGCCGGTATTACCTGTGGCTTTGCGTTCTTTTGCCTCGAGTCTCACCAGCTTTTGCGCTATCGTTCGCACAACTATGGCAATGTCGTACGGTTGCGCCGGGCAGCTGCGTCGTTTTTGGCGGATGAACCATCTGTTCGTGCCATCATCCTCGAAGGAGGCGGAGTGATTGCCGACGTGTGGGTCAAACCGGCACGCCACCGTACCATCCCCATCCAGCTCATCACTGCCGAACAATGGCGTGCTGACGCTCTCTTACCCCGTGATCAACGACGAGGCTACATCGCCAAAAAGGCTGCCATTACCTCAGCACGCCAGCAAATAAATGACCATGCCACGAAACGCTCCAAAGCCCTCCGCGATGACACCGCTGAAGCAATCATGGTAGGTGAATGGGCATTGGAACGCATTTCTGAACTTTTTCCTGCGCTGAACGAAGGAAGGGAACCCAATGAACGCTGATTCACGTGATGTGCTCAAAGCACTGGTCAAGGCCGAAATAGAAGCGGCGGTGCCGACCCTCATCGGCCTGAGTGATTGGATGTATCACAATCCCGAACTCGGGCGTCAAGAATACCAGGCATCGGCCAAAATCGTCGATGTTATCAGCGAATACGGCGCATCGGTCACCAAAAACATCGCCGGCATGGAGACTGCGTTTGTCGCAGCACTGCCTGGTCAGAAGCCCGGCCCAAAAATCGGCATCATTGCCGAATACGATGCACTCCCCGAAGTCGGCCAAGGCTGTGGACATAATATTATCGCTACCGCAGCACTCGGTGCTGCAATGGGTTTAGCCCGAGTCGGTGATCGTTTGCCTGGGTCGGTTGTGTTGCTGGGCACACCCGCCGAGGAGTCCGCAGTCCCCAACGCCGGTGGGAAGATTCACATGATCCGGGACGGTCATTTCGATGGCCTCGATGCGACGATCATGATTCATCCGATGACCTACGATCGCCTCGATTATGATTCTTCATTGGTCGCTAAAGGGCTGGAGCTCACGTTCCACGGCAAATCGGCCCACGCTGCCGCCAACCCACAAGACGGTATCAATGCACTCGACGCGCTCATTGTGACTTTTTCGAGTGTCGGGTTGCTCCGCCAGCAGATTCGTGATGATGCGCGAATCCACGGGATTATCACCCATGGTGGTACCGCGCCAAATGTCATACCCAATCTGACCAAAGCACGCTTTCGTGTCCGCGCTGCCGACATTGCGTACGCAGAGGACCTCTTTCGCCGTGTTGTTGCTTGCGCACAAGCGGGAGCACTCGCGACGGGGTGTACGCTTGCGTGGGAAGAGTACATGCCGGCCTACCTCAACATGGTCCCCAATCGTGCGCTCGGACAATTGTTTGCAAACAACCTCGAACACATCGGTCGCAACCTCTCTGCCGCACCTGCCAAAACCGGATCTGGTTCGACGGATCTCGGCAATGTCAGCCACCACGTTCCTTCCATCTGTGCCTACCTAGAGATCTGTGGAACCGAGGCAAGTTGGCACTCGACTGCGGTTGCCGACGCCACCATTACCGCAAAGGGCCACAAGGCAATTGTCGATGGTGCAATGTCGATGGCATTTACTGCAATCGATTTTCTCTATGATGACGAAGCCCGCGCAGCGATCAAAACGGAATTTGCAGACGCACAGCGCTACACCGGGGATGTGTAATGAATGACATCGTTTTTGCAACAGCTCGTGCTCAACGCACTGCTCTGATGACCAAAAAAATCAGTGCAGTCGAGTTGTTGCAGGCACACTTGCAGCAAATTGACCATACGAACCCACAGGTCAATGCGATCATCACATTGGACCCCGAAGGTGCGTTGACGACAGCGGGTCACATCGATGCGTTGGTTGCACACGGCGTTGATATGGGCGTTCTGGCAGGGTTGCCAGTGGTACACAAAGATTTGACGGAGGTTGCGGGGATGCGCTTTACCCGCGGATCGCCCATTTTCGCTGATGCTGTTGGTGTAACGGATTCACTCATCGTGTCGCGCATCAAGCAGGCAGGGGCAGTCACCCTCGGCAAAAGCAACACCCCAGAGTTTGGGGCTGGTTCACAGACCTTCAACCCGGTATTTGGCGCGACACGCAACCCGCACGATCTCACCAAAACGGCCGGCGGGAGCTCTGGAGGGGCTGCGGCTGCTTTGGCAAGCAGAATGGTCCCAATAGCTGATGGCAGCGACATGGGTGGTTCATTGCGCAACCCGGCCGCGTTCTGTGGTGTGGTGGGATTTCGCCCTTCACCTGGGGTTGTGCCTGCAACTGATTCGTGGTCGCCATTGGCTGTCGATGGGCCCATGGCGCGGACGGTGGGTGATGTCGCTTTGCTGTTGTCTGCATTGGCAGGACCGGTAACGTCTGCGACATTGACCGCACCGATTGATAGCCAAGCATTGATTGCGTTTGACTCAATTTCACTCAAAGGCAAACGGATTGCCTGGGCCCCGGCATGGGGTGGGTTGGCCGTCG
>CAIZHO010000251.1 GCA_903932805.1 uncultured Roseiflexaceae bacterium
CGACTCGCACTGATAGCCAAATATGCGTTGGGACTGGCGATGGCGGGCATCATTTATGCCATGTTCTTGGTCGTTCCACAATATGTTGGCCTCGGTGAAGCAGGGCGTATTATCATTGTGCATGTGCCCACTGCTTGGGTAACCTCGGCCGCATTTGCGCTGTCGGCGATATACAGCATCTTGTATCTCCGGACACGATCCCCTCTGCATGACGCCTCTGCGGTGTCTGCTGCAGAAGTCGGTATGTTGTTTTGTATCTTCGCCACCGTCACGGGGGCGATTTTTGCGGAGGTCGTCTGGGGCACCTTTTGGAACTGGGACCCGCGCGAGACGACTATTCTGGTTCTGTTACTCATCTATGCGGCGTACTTCGCACTCCGGTCATCGATAGACGACGGAGCACGTCGACGTCGCCTTTCGGCGGTCTACAATATTTTTGCCTGTGTCACCATGCCGTTTCTGCTCTTTGTTGCCCCACGTGTGGCTGATAGCACCTTGCATCCAAACTGTGCGTTTTTGCAAGGGAGCAAATGCGAAGGGGTTTCGCTCGACCTAAACGGCGCCAAAATAAGTCAACTCGGTGATGTCGTGGTCGAACTCATAGCGGTCGAACGCGTTGGCGACATGATTCGTGCAGTGGTCGAAGTGCGGATGCCGGGTTTGACCGAGTACGCAGACCTGGCACCGACGATGGATAGTGAAGGTAACGCTGCTGACCGACCGGAATTCCCCGGCCAATCCTTTCGTATGGTACTTATCGAAGCAGATCCCCAAGCAGGGACTGCACGTGTAAACATGCAGGCACCCGGGACGGGACTATTGAGTAATCAACGGACGTTGTGGGTGTTCCTTGCGAGCAATGTGACATTTGGGATGTTGGCTTTGTGGATTTATCGCATCCGGGCAACGATTTTGCAGGTGTCAGCCCGATTGCAGACAACGGAGGCATTCTAAATGCAAGTAGTACTTGATGCAGGTGTTGCAATTTACATCGCAATGTCGGTGGCGTTGGTGGTGTGGTTGGGGGTATTCATCTATCTGCTGCGCATCGATGCCCATGCAAAAGAACTCAAGCGACTCGTTCTCGCATCGAACCAAGAATCAACAGCTGCTACTCCACGGGCAACGGTCGAACACCGTACCCCACACGCACAATAGGAGCACTCCATGTCGACGACTACCCTCCAGCCTACGAGTCGTGGCGGTTTGAAGCCACTCCATTACATCGGTATCGCTATTGTGTTGCTTTCGATTATCCTTGGGTATTATGGCCTCAGCGCTTCGATGCGCCCATATACGACACAAATCAGCGAGGCGGCAACAAGTACCCAGGGTGTGCAACTCGCAGGCTTTTTGGGGAGCACCGGCGAATACGACGAGGCTGGCAAGTTCACCTTCTTGCTTCAAGACTCGACCGGCAAAAAAATCAAAGTCATTTCGAGCGAGCCCAAGCCTTCGAACTTCGAACAAGCAGTCAGCATTGTGGCCATTGGTCATTATGACGTCAAGAGCGGTGATTTCATCGCTGAGAGTCTGCTCGTCAAATGTCCGTCGAAGTATCAAGAACAGATGAGCACGCAAACTAAGGTCCAATACTAGAATTGTGAGCCTCCGATGACGGTCTATTTCTTCGGTACATTGTTGATTGTCGCAACGATTGCGATGGCGGCAATGGCGTCGATCAGTTATCTGCTCGTGCCGCTGGGTCGCCCTGCTGCCATGTCGTACGGTCGTTGGGGGACCCGATTGTCCATGGTCGGGGTGCTCGCAGTGGTCGTCATGCTGAACTATTTGTTCGTGGCACAACGCTACGACGTTGAATATGTCTACAACTATAGTTCGAGCGAACTCGAGCCGTACTTCCGCGTTGCCGCTGTGTGGGCAGGTCAACCCGGTTCGTTCGTTATCTGGGCGTTGTGGGGCATCATCGGAGCGCAGTTCCTGATCAGGCGGACGCGCCACAACGAGCCGTACGTGCTCAGTGTGGTCATGATGATTCAAACCGCGTTGTTGATTTTCATGTTGATACGCAATCCATTCATTTTGCATGTGACGGCAGATGGTCTGCCACCTGCCGACGGCAAAGGCCTCAACCCGACGCTCCACAACATGTGGATGTTGATTCATCCGCCCATTTTGTTTGTTGGGTTCGCATTGATGGCAATCCCCTACGGGTACGCCATCGCTGGGCTGTGGCGCCGTGACTACGACGGCTGGGTCAAGTACGCACTGCCGTGGGCGACTGCCTCATGGTCTACGTTGGGCCTTGCGTTGTTGTTGGGCGGGTATTGGGCCTACGAGACCCTTGGCTGGGGCGGATACTGGGCTTGGGACCCGGTCGAAAACTCTGCACTTGTCCCGTGGCTCACGGTGGCTGCCCTCATCCATGGCATGTTGGTACAACGTGCCAACGGATCAATGCGGCGTATTAATGTCATCATGGCCGTGGCGACATATTCACTGGTCTTTTATTCAACGTTTTTGACGCGTAGCGGTGTATTGTCTTCGTTCTCGGTCCATTCCTTCGTCGAAGAAGGTCTGAAGTGGATCATGACGTCCTTCTTGTTGATCATCATCGTCCTCGGTGCGAGCGTGATTATCTGGCGCTGGCGCGATATCCCACAGTTGCCGTTGTCCGAGAAGTTATTGTCCCGCGACAGTTTTTTCAGTCTGATGATTCTGGTGATCTTGCTGATGGCAGGGATCGTGGCGTTGGGGACATCAATGCCGGTGATTTCGTCCATTCCCGGTGTTGGTACTGCACTGCAGGACTTCTTGGGGTCAATCTTTACGCTCGACGACGGAACGACATACGATCCCAATGCGCAGCCGTTCCAGGATGGACGGTTCGGGTTAGTAGGCAGTTTTTATAGCACATCCGTCCCACCACTCGGGCTCATCTTGGCCGTGTTAATGATTATCGGGCCGTTACTTGGGCAACGTGACAGTAACGCACGTGCATTGCTCCGTACCATCCGCATCCCTGGGATTGTTGCGTTCGTGGTCACTGCGATTGCAGTCGTGCTCGGTGCACGCAGTGTCTTTGTTGCACTCTACGTCGGTATTGCCACGTTCGCAGTGGGCACCAATATCGTCATGATTGTACGGACCCTCAAAGCCGGTTGGTTGCGGATCGGTGGCTATCTCGCCCACGTCGGCATTATGATTTTTGTGGTTGGCGCTATTGCATCGACATGGTATGCCACGCCCGAAACACGGATTTTGGTCCCCGAAGGCCAGACCATGTCGATATATGGGTACGACGTTGCCTTCAACGGCTGGCGCATGGATGCCAAAGGCCAAGGCGTGCTCGACATGAACGTCACCCGTGGTGGTCGAGTGACCTCCGCGACGCCTATGCTCTACTTTAACCCGCGCATGGGTGCTACGATGGCAACGCCATCGGTACGAAGCGAAATCTATCAAGACATGTATATCTCGCCGGTCGAGTATCAACCACCGTTTGACCGCAACATCGCTGACCTGAACCAAGGGCAAACCAAGGAAGTCGGCCCCTACGCAATAACCTTCAATGGTTTTGTGGTGCCGACCGACAAAACGACGGACAAAGCAGACATCAGTGCGCAGTTGACGATTGTCTACGAAGGCAAATCGTACGACATCACCCCGGGAATTATCGTTCTTGCCAACGAAACAGATCCCGCCAAGGCTGTCCAAGAGATGCCCGTCGACCTCCCTGGCGGCTATACTGCTTCGATGGCTGCCTTTGATCCAAACCAAAAGCGGGTCATTGTGCGGGTCGGCGGGTTGAACTTGCCGGTCGATCCTGCCCGTGCGGTTGTCACGGTGACGGTCAAGCCTGGGATCGTGTTCGTGTGGGCCGGGATCATCATTGCCGTGTTGGGTGGTGCGATCGCGGTGGTGCGCCGCCAGCTCGAAGCCGGTCAGTTGACGCTGCCGTCGTTCAAAGGAGCACTCGCCAAACTTGCATTCTGGCGACGAGACGGGTCAGTACCTGCATAATCAACATCACTGTCGATAAAGGGAAAACATGGTCGATTACTACGCAATTTTGAAAGTCCCGCGTGATGCCGATACGGCGGCCATCGACGAAGCATATACCCGATTGAGCCAGGCGTATGACCCAGCGGTGCTCGCTGGGGTGTCGGATGAGTTGATTGCCCTTGCGCAGAAACAGCTGTTTGCACTCAATCAGGCACGGACCATCCTGTCGGACCCCACCCTACGGGCAGCATACGACGCAGGATTGACACAGGTCGTCGCCAAAGCTCTGCCTTCGGCCGAACCGGTATTTGACTTCCAGCCGTTGCCGCCAGCCAATGCACGTGAGCGGATCCCGGGGTATGTCACCGAACCGGTGCGCACAGTGGATGCTGCAACAACGCAACCCAATCGCACAATGCCGTTGTTCTTTGCCATTACCTTACCGTTGCTCATTGTGCTCGTGGCTTTTGTGTTGACAGATGGCGGCAAGCGTGTGGCCCCGAGCAACGATACCCCACCGGTTGAGTCGGTGCAGAGCCAACTCGACCAGTTTGAGGCTGCCATTGCAACCACCAAGCTTGCCGCGGATTCGGACCCTGGCAATGCCACTGCGTGGATTGAATATGGCAATATGTTGTACAACAGCGTCCAAATTGTGCGCGAAATGCAACCGAATAGCCCGGTCTACATCGATCGTATCGAACGCTGGCAGATGGCTGCCGTAGCATACGAAAAGGCCATGGTGCTGTTGCCTGACAACGTCGTCGTGGCGGCTGACCATGGCGCAGCACTGTGCTTCTATGGCAATGGTGTTGGTGACAAAAAGAGCTCCAATGCAGGGCTCCAACAGATGCGCACTGTTATCGATGCAATCCCCACAGAGGAGCGTTCGCGGGTGCGGATGAATATGGGTTATTGTTTGGCCCAAAATACTCCTCCACAGGTCGAGGATGCACGTGCTGTCTGGCAGTCGGTGATTGACGCCGAACCCAAAGACTCTCCCATCGCTATTCAGGCTGCCACATTGATTGCGCAGTACCGTTGAGACGGCTTGCGCAGAGAGAATGCCCATGTCGCAGAACTACTATGAACGCTTAGGCATCCCGATGGACGCCGATGACGCAACGATCCGCGCTGGGTGTGATGCCGTTACTGCGCGCTATCGCGCTGACTGGTTGAACGATCCGGGTGGGACTGTTGGTTTGAGCGCTACCACGAGAATCCGTGAACTCGAAGCCGTCCGTGATGTGTTGCTCGATATTGTGCAACGGACCGAGTACGATCGAACACTCGGTGTGCGCATCCAGCCGCTCCCGACGAGTAGTCGCCGTGGGGGTGCAAATCGTGAAGTCTGGATGGTTGTTCTTGGTGGGTTCATTGGGCTTGTGGTTGTCGCAATTGTTTGGATGGTGAGTGCTCGGTTTGCGGAACCACTGATGCCGGCAGCAGCCGAGACGAATCGGCCAGCGCCGGATTTTTCGCTCTCAACAATTGATGGAAAAATCCTGCATTTAAACGATTTACGTGGTAAAATTGTTGTGGTAAACTTCTGGGGAACGTGGTGTGTGCCATGCAAAGAAGAGACGCCTGCGCTCCAAGCAGCATATGAGCAGCTGAAAGGTCCAGACGTCGAATTTGTCGGCATTAACCTCCGTAATCAAGAAGAACTTGGGGCACCCGGGGACGCTGCAGTCAAATCATTTGTCGATGAATATGGTGTTACCTACCCTATTGTGTATGACAGTGAAGGCGACGTTTCGCGGCTGTACCAGATATCACCGATTCCCGTTAGTTATTTTCTTGATGCTCAGGGTAATATTCGGTATGTGTATGTCGGTACGTTGACAACCGCTGATGTTGTCGCATTGGTGCAACGACTACGCGATACCCCATAAGAGTGAGGGCACATGACGGTCCAACAGAACATCATGGTCGTAGACGACGAACCGGGTCTGCGTAAGTTACTCAACCTGTTATTCACGAATGCCGGTTACCGTGTACACGAGGTCTCAAGCGGGGCAGAATGCCTCCAGAAGCTCGGCGAGATTCATCCGGATTTGATCGTGCTCGACGTGATGATGCCCGAGATGGATGGTCGAGAAGTGTGTACCCGCATCCGTGGCGAAGGCAACCAAGTACCCGTGTTGATGCTGACGGCTCGGACGCAATCACGTGATGTGGTGATGGGGCTCGACTGCGGTGCGGATGACTATCTCGCCAAACCATTCGACATGGACGAATTGTTAGCCCGTGTCCGCGCATTGTTGCGACGTGCCCAGGGGACACAACGCACGCGCGTGGTCGGTATGGGTGAGATTACCATCGACATACAGACCCGTGTCGTCAAAGTCAAGGGTGAAGTGGTAGAATTAACCCCGACCGAGTATGCACTATTGGCTGTGCTTGCAGAACACGCGGGTACAGTGGTGCGACATGATACACTACTCGAAGCGGTCTGGGGCCCGAATTCACAGCACGATCAAGACTACCTCAAGGTCTATATGTGGTACCTGCGCCGCAAAATCGAACCCAAGGCCGGTCGCAACCCACGATTATTGTTGACAGAATGGGGCGTAGGCTATCGCATGGTGCAGTAGGCAAAAGGGGATGCGATGATAGTCAACGGTGCGCCGATGCGTGTGGTGGTCAAGTTGGGTACCAACGTCCTCACCGCTGGGTCGACTCGTCTGCATCGACCGCGTATGGTTGATTTTGTGCGACAGTTGTCCGCACTGCGTGCAAAAGGTCATGAAGTGATATTGGTCACGTCCGGCGCAGTTGCTGCCGGGCGTGAGTGTTTGTCGATGCAGACACGCTCGCGTGATGTCGCCGAGAAGCAAATGCTCGCAGCGGTTGGTCAGTCGTTCATTATGCACCTCTATCAGCAAATGTTCGAACTCTACTCGGTACCGGTCGGCCAGACGCTGTTGACCAAAGCCGACATCAGTGACCGGAGTCGCTATCTCAACGCACGCAACACGTTGCTGACCTGCTTTGCACACGGAGTCTTGCCCATCATCAACGAAAACGATGCCGTCGCCGTTGACGAAATCAAAGTCGGCGACAATGACAATCTATCTGCGCTGGTTGCAAATCTCGTCGATGCCCACGTGTTGCTGATTTTGACGGATATCGATGGGTTGTACACTGCCGACCCGCGGAGCAATCCAACAGCGACGCTGATCGAAACGGTCGATGCAATAACCCCTGAGATATACGCGCTCGCGGGCGGAACCGGCAGCGTTCGTGGCACCGGCGGCATGATGACCAAGATTCAAGCGGCCGATCTGGCAACCCAGAGTGGTATCGATGTGGTGATTGCACCAGGCGCGCTGGCCAATGTCATCGAGCGGGTCGTCGCCGGTGAACGGATTGGAACGCGTTTCCCCGCACGCGTGAACCACCGTGAAGGGCGCAAACGCTGGATTTTGGCCGAGACCGTGCGTGATTGCAAAATCATCATCGATGCGGGGGCTGCCGCAGCGATGACGACGGCAGGCAAGAGCCTCTTACCCGCGGGTATTGTTGCGGTCGAAGGGGACTTCGAACGTGGTCAAACCGTCCGGATTTTTTCGCATCAGCGTGAGGTTGCACGTGGGTTGTCGCTCTATCATTCGGCGGATGTGCGGC
>CAIZHO010000252.1 GCA_903932805.1 uncultured Roseiflexaceae bacterium
ATCTGGTCGCGTGTATTGTTGCCGCAGTGACCATGGTTGCGAGTGTCATCGCCTTCTGGTGGATCTGGTGGCTGGTACAACCTGCAGCTGCTGCGCCGATCCCATCGTCGCCGGTGTACGCAAACTACGACCCTGCACACAAAAACTTGAAGCCGGAGTCGTTGGCTGCTATGCAAGCCTACACCGAAGCAAACGAACAACCACAGAACGTCAAAGTCCTCAAAGGATGGACGACGGCCCAGATTTCGGCATACATGGTGGCACAAGTCTCTGGTGGGTTGAAGGTAGACTGTAGCTACTGCCATAATGTGGCAAATTTTGCAGACGATTCGAACCCCAAGAAAGCCACTGCACGTGCCATGATGCTGATGAGCGGCGATCTGAACCGCCAATACATCAACAAACTGCCGTACATCCTCGAAGGGCAAAAGATCGGCTTCGAAATCACCTGTGCAACGTGTCACAACGGTCAACCACAGTTGACGGCAGGAACGTACCCACGCGCAATTCAGAACTCGTTGCCAAACGACTTCCGCTTGCCGTTGGAACGAGACTACCCGGGTGGGTTGGTGATCACTGGTGACAAGACAAAGTCATTGGACGATGCAGAGGTCAACCAAAACGTCATGTACCACATGAACGTCAGCCTTGGGCAGGGCTGTACCTTCTGTCACAACGCACGCTACTTCCCCGCAACGGGTGTAGCAGAGGGCGGTCGCGACCAGAAGCAACATGCAATTTGGATGTTGCAGATGGCGAAGCACTTGAAGGAAAACTACGGTCCCATCATGGCAAACAAAGACCCATCCTGCTGGATGTGTCACCAGGGTGCGGTCATCCCGCCGGGGGCTGCCAAACCAGGGCAAATCCCAGACGTGTTGAACCGCTCTTCACGCCCACCGACACCGTAATCCCCTGCGACAGTCGCCGCCTGATATGCAGGCGGCGACTGCTTCAAATACCTCGATGCGGTTGCATCACCTACCACGAGGAGCCCCCCATGGCAGCCGAACCCAGCATCCACGTCCCTCCTACGGTCATCGCACAGACCAGCGTCAAAGAGATTCTGGCGAAGTCGATTGCACTGATGAAACCGGTGACGTGGTTCCCACCTGCGATTGCCTTTATCTGTGGCGCGATTGCTTCAGGGACAACCACCTTTGGCTTTGTCGACATTGCACGTATTGCGCTGGGGAGCTTCATGGCCGGTCCTATTTTGTGTGGCTTGTCACAAGTCATCAATGAATACTGCGACCGTGAAGTTGATGCTATCAATGAACCCAATCGACCTATTCCATCGGGGATTGTGTCGTTCCGGCAGGTGTTCATTACCATTGCAGTCTTGACAGTACTGAGCATAGGCTTGTCGTTTGTTTTTGGGATGCCGGTTGTCTATTTGACCTTGGCAGGCATTTTTTTGGCGATTGCCTACAGTGCCGAACCACTGCGCGCCAAACGGCTCGGGTGGATAGGCAACGGGTTGGTGTCGGTATCGTACGAAGGACTTCCCTGGATAGCCGGCGCAATGTCCTTTTATGTGGCAGGGCAGACCAACATCACAGGCAGTCTTGTACTGGCTGCTATTTTTTCGTTCGGTGCACACGGCATCATGACGATCAACGATTTTAAAAGCATTGACGGCGACCGATTAATGGGGATTAAATCGATCCCAGCGCAAATGGGCGCAGATTGGGCTGCAATGAGTGCCGTGATTACGATCAATGCGGCGTTGTTTTGTGCCACGCTGTACATGCTCGGTACCGGCAACACCACTGCCGCAGGGATTATGTTTGTGCTGATGCTGGGCCAGATTCCAACGCAGCGCAAGTTCCTGCACATGACCGATCCACGGGCACGGGCTATTTTTTACAATGCCAGTGGTGTGATGATTTTTGTATGGACCATGGTTGCTTCTGCGATTGGCATTCGTTCCTAAGTCACACGTGCAGGTATTGCGTATGTATTGTACGGACGAGCCGCAATTTCGGCACTCTATAATCAGTACATGCCACCGACGCCGGGATTTCACATGACCATTGAGTACACTGCTGAGCAACTTGCACTGCGTGACCGAAGCATCTGGACCAAGGTCCAGGCGATTCTTGCGCCGACACAGTTCGTTGCATTTATCATCAGCGCAATCTATGTGTACACGGCGTGGCGCACGCAGACTGGGTACGAAGAAGCAACCATCACGATTA
>CAIZHO010000253.1 GCA_903932805.1 uncultured Roseiflexaceae bacterium
AGCCCAGCTGCTGTACATACTGCCAGATTGCTACGCGGTCGCCATGGATGAACTCCGCACCGCGTTCGATGGGGCCATCGATGTGGCTGTCGTCGGTCCATATGCGGCCACCGATGCGATCTCGGGCCTCGAGCACACGGACCCGATACCCTGCGTGAACAAGTGCGTGCGCAGCCGCCAAACCTGCAATGCCTGCGCCAATGACAATAACGTCATCCATGACACACCTCTCATATCGCACTGTCTATCCGTTCAATGTGCCGAAAGACGCCACTCAGCGAGGATCTGTTGGGCGAGCATATCGATATTGATGCGAGCATCATGCTTCAAGAGCGTATGCGCCGACTGCCACGCAGCGGTCCGGCTGACTGCCTCATAGAGTTGGACCTCAATCGCACGGTGCAAACTCATGCGCCGTCGATGCAATGCCCGGGCCGTATGGGGATGTGTTGCCAAAAAGCGCTGATGTGCAAGCAACGCATCAGTCAGTGCTTCAATGCCGGTGTGTTGCAATGCCGATACGCCGCAGACGGGCACTGGCCAGGAATCGTCACTGGGATGCTGCATCTGCACCAGCGTACGCAACTGTTGTAGTGTGGCTGCGGCATCTGCGCGGTCGCTTTTGCTCACCGCAATGACATCCGCTACCTCCAGCAACCCTGCTTTGATAGACTGCACTTCATCACCCATCCCCGGGGCCTCTACCAGCAAAATCGTATCCGCCACGTCCGCCACTGCCACATCGCTTTGCCCGGCACCAACCGTTTCGATCATAATCACCGAAAAGCCCGCAGCAGCCATCAACGCCGTCGCGTCAGCCGTCGCCGCCGCGATCCCACCTAACCGGCCACGATTCGCCATACTGCGGATAAACACTCCGCTGTCGCCGGCCAAATCGTACATCCGTATGCGGTCGCCCAGCAACGATCCCCCGGTCAGCGGCGACGAGGGATCAACGGCAATAATGGCAACCGTCATACCACGCGCGCGGAATGCCTGTGCAAGTGCGGTCGTCAATGTTGATTTGCCAGCGCCTGGTGCGCCGGTGATACCGATAACCCTGCCATCGGGATGCGCAGGCAAAATCCGCAGCAAGGCACGTGCATCGGCGCCGCCACGCTCGACCGTTGTCAACGCCTGTGCCAGCACCCGCCGGTCGCCCTGGACAATTGCATCTGCACGCCGCTGTGGATCGCTCATGTACGCTGGGCACGCACGCGCGCAACGGCGCTGCGGATGAACGAGACGATTTCTTCGGTGGTAGTTCCTGGCCCAAACACGGCATCCACGCCGTGCGTCTGCGTCAGGAGTTGTGCATCGTCAATAGGGATAATTCCACCCGCGACCACAACACAATGCTCCAAACCTGCGGCGTCGAGGGCATGGGTGACTTTCGGGAGCAAGGTCATGTGCGCACCAGACAAAATCGACAGCCCGACCACATCGACATCCTCTTGCAGCGCCGCTTCGACAATCATATGCGGGGTCAAGCCCAAACCAGTATAAATAACGTCCATCCCGGCATCACGTAACGCGCGTGCAATGACTTTGGCCCCGCGATCGTGACCGTCCAATCC
>CAIZHO010000254.1 GCA_903932805.1 uncultured Roseiflexaceae bacterium
GCACGGTTTCGGCCAGAATCGCCGCCCCGATGGGGAACGAACGCTCGTCGATGTCGAACACAGGCGTATGGTGCGGCCGGTTCATGTCGCCCAGCGCGGCGCCCAGCATCATCATGGTGCCGGGGGCTTTCTGTTGCATATAAGCAAAGTCCTCGCCGCCCATGCCGGCAGTGACCCGATCGACATTGGTTGCACCCACGTATTCGCTGGCCACGTCGTCCATCCACTGCGTCACCGTGGCATCGTTGATGCCAGCGGGATAGCCACGGATAATCTCGAGCGTGTAGTCGCCGCCCAATGCCTTGGCCACCGAGAAAGCCCGATCGAGTTCGACATACAACTGCTCGCGCACCTCGGGGTCGAAGCTGCGGATCGTACCGCCGATGTATACCTCGTTGGGGATGATGTTGAAGGCCGTGCCCGTCTGCACGATACCGACGCTGATGACGGCTGACTTCATCGGGTCAATGCGGCGCGACACAATGCCGTTGATGGCCTGCACCACTGCTGCCATCATCATCACTGGGTCGGTGCCACTGTGCGGGTAGGCGCCATGGCCACCAGTGCCGCGGATCCACCCTTTGAACCCATCTGCAGCAGCCGTGACTGGGCCACGGGTCAACCCGACCTGGCCCAATGGGATTTCGGAGGCGACATGCAGTGCAATCACATGATCGACACCATCCATGGCACCGTCGGCGATCATTTTGGGTGCACCCGAGACGCCGTCACCGCCGACTTCTTCGGCGGGTTGGAACAGGAAGCGCACGTTGCCTTTGAGTTTGCCCGTCGCGAATTCTTCTTTGAGCAGGTGGGCAGCGCCGAGCAGGATGGCCGTGTGGGCATCGTGGCCGCAGGCGTGCATTTTGCCGGCGTCCTGCGAGGCATGGCCGAGGCCGGTGTTTTCGAGCACGGGCAGAGCATCCATGTCGGCGCGGATGGCAATGGTCGGGCCGTCCCCCGTGCCCAAATCACCCACCACACCGGTCACACCGACCTGGGTGCGGATGCCAATCCCGCCGATTTCTTTGAGGGTATCGGCTACCAATGCGGCGGTGCGCACTTCTTGGAAGCCAAGTTCAGGATGCATATGAATCTCGCGGCGCAAACGCGACAACTCGGCACTCATGGCCTCGGCGCGGGTCAACATAGACATGTGGTTGCCTCTTTTTCTCTCTAAAAAACTAGCGCGCCAGATAGCGTCGCACGGTCTCGGCCAAAATCGCTGCCCCAATCGGCATCGCGCGTTCATCGATGTCAAAGACCGGTGTGTGGTGCGGACGCGGCATGTCGCCCACTGCAGCACCCAACATCAGCATCGCGCCCGGTACCACCTGCTGCATGTAGGCAAAATCCTCGCCGGCCATCCCGACGGTCTTGCGGTCGACCTGCGTACTCCCGACGATGTCGCTGGCGACGTCGTCCATCCACTGTGCCACAGCGACATCGTTGATGCCCGCCGGGCAGCCGCGAATAATCTCGAGCTCGTAGCTGCCGCCCAACCCGTCGGCCAGCGCGAACGCCCGGTCCAACTCGGCAAACAGCGTCTCGCGCGTCGATTCTTTGAAGCTCCGTAAGGTACCAGCGAAGTAGACCTCGTTGGGGATGATGTTGAAGGCCGTGCCCGCTTGGACAATCCCCAAACTCACCACCGCTGGCTCTTTGGGGTTGATACGTCGCGCCACGATGCCGTGGATTGCCGTGATGATGGGCGCCGCCATCCACAGTGGATCGGTGCCGTGGTGTGGGTATGCGCCGTGGCCGCCGGTGCCACGCACCCAGGCCTTGAAGGCATCGGCAGCCGAGGTCACCGGTCCTTTGACCATTTTGACGGTGCCGACGGGAGAGCCCGAATCGACGTGGAGCGCAATCACGTGGTCAACGCCCTGCAGCGCGCCGTCGGCAATCATCTTGGGTGCGCCCGAGACCCCATCACCACCGAGTTCTTCGGCAGGTTGGAACAAGAAACGCACGTTGCCTTTGAGGCTACCGCTGGCAAACTCGGCCTTGAGCAGATGGGCGGCACCGAGCAGAATCGCCGTGTGGGCGTCGTGACCGCAGGCGTGCATTTTGCCAGCGTCCTGCGATTCATGGCCGAGACCTGTTGTTTCGTGGATGGGCAATGCATCCATATCGGCGCGGATGGCAATGGTCGGGCCATCGCCCGTGCCCAGGTCACCCACCACGCCGGTGATGCCCACCTGGGTGCGGATGTCGATGCCGCCGATTTCGCGCAGGGTGTCCGCCACGAGGGCTGCCGTGCGGACTTCTTGGAAGGCCAACTCGGGGTGCATGTGGATGTCGCGGCGGAGCCGTGACAGCTCGCCACTGATGACTTCGGCCCGCTTCAGCATATCGGTCATTGCAACGCTCCTGGCTGGGGTTTTCTGTGGACATTATACGAGAGGCCAGCAGTCGTCATACGACGACGAGTGGGTATGTCTGCTCGAGCACGCCGTTGGCGTCACGCAGGGTGATATCGATGTGGTACCTGCCGGTCTGCGTCGGGGTGAGCCGTAGTTCATCGAGTTGCATCGCCATCGCATCGGCCGGCACATGGCGCTGATGCTCGACCTGCGCCAAGGTCGTCCCGTCGGGGTCACGCACGGTCATCGTCACCGTGACGGCAATCGCCGTGCGCAAATCGTTCATCACATACAGCGGCACATCGACCGACTGCCCGCGTGCCGCAGGCGTGGCGGGCACGATGGTGCATGCATATGTCGGCCGAAAGGCGCGTTGCAACGCGTAGTACGACGCCTTGGGCACGCGCCAGTAGTCGACAATCGACCACGACACCGCCGGGTTCGCATCGGTGAACATAAACGGCACGATGCCGCCGGTCGGGCGATATTTGCGCAGGCGCAACCGGTCGACATAGAAGCGGTTGATGTCGCTTTGGTAGTCCTGCGTCATGCTGATGAGCGTGTGCAGATCGGGGGCACGCCGCCAGTCCATCCAGGTCGCCAGCATTTCGGGTTGGAAGCTGTGCCGCTCGACCAAACGTGCGACATCCAGCCGACGCACATCGGCATCCATAAAGCGCACGGCACTTTCGTAATTGGGGAAGCTCTGCGCGCCGAACTCGGTCACAAAACGGGTGTTTTTGGGGAATCGGGCAATAATCTGCTCCCACGCAGACAGCTTGCCGTAGATGCCGTACCACCCATAGTAGAAGTGCGTGTCGGTGCCACGTGCCAGTAACGGTACGGCGTATTCGCCCGACGAACGGACACTCTGGCGTTGCTCGTCTTCGCTGGCTACGACGCGTTGCAGGGCCACGTCGAGCACATTGCGGTTCCAGTTCCAGCCGAACACCGAGATATACGTCCGGATTTTGCTCAGGAGTCGCTCGTCACTGGTGTCGGCGACGTATATCGCCTCGTTGTGCATGCACCAAACCACAATCGATGGGTGATTATGGAGCAAGCGCACCATCGCACGTACCTGCTTGAGGGCCGGGCCGAGCACACTGCGCGCATACAACCACTGCAACGGGAAGTCTTGCCACAGCAGCACCCCCTGTGCATCGGCCTCGGCATAGAGCGCCGGGTGCGCCACATGGGCATGCACACGCAACACGTTCATGTGGCATTCGCGCGCCAATTGGACGTCGGTGGCACAACGCGCCTGCGTCACCGTGGCGAGGCGGGTGTCTGTGGGTGGGTAGTTATTGCCCTTCATGAGAAAGCGCTTGCCATTGAGATACGGGATCCAATTGCGGAACTCAAACATGCGAATCCCGTAATCAAACGTCACGCTGTCGCTCGCCACGCCGCCGATTACCATCGTCGCCGTGATTTCGTACAACGCCGGATGCCCGAGGTCGTGGCTCCACCACAGCTCGGGGTCGGGGATGCGGAGCATCCCGCTGGCCTCGTGCTGGCCGGCAGCAACGCTGATGCGACTCTCGAGCTGATGGATTTTGCCGCCGAAGTTCTTGGGGGCAATCCGCCACGTCAGGATGGCATCGGTCGCTGCCAGTGCATCGGTGGCAATGCGGTAGCGCACATCGGCGTGGTCGCCGCCGACGCGCTTCGTCGCGAGCAACACCTGCGAAAGGTGAACTGGCCCTGTTTCGATCAGTTCGACGGGCAACCAGACACCACCCGGGTTGGTCGTTTTGTCCAGACTATCCCAATGCGAAAAGACGCCGGTGATGAGCCGTTTGCCGATTTTGTCGTGTTCGTCGGGGCAACGCACCTCGAGGACCAGCTCGTTTTGGGCAGTGAGCAGACGGCTGACATCGATGGTATGTGGGGTAAAGTAGCCCTCGTGCAGCCCCAAATCGGTGCCGTTGAGCCACGGGCGACTGGTGTAAAACACGCCGTTGAGGCGCAAAAACGACCGCGTTGTACGCTGTTCGGCGCTGGCAAATGTCGTCCGATAGACCATGGGGCCGACGTAGCGCGCCAAATCGGGGTGTGATTGCCACTGCGACGGGATGCTGGTGGCAAACCAACCGGGCGCATCGACGCGCGGATACTCGCCCTGGGCAAAGCGGTGAACGGGACGCATGTGCCATGCATCGGATAGTGCGCGGGTCTGCCGTGTCATCGTTGCCTCCGTTGCGTCGAGTGCCCCCAGGGGATGACTCAATTGTATGAGTGCCACAGAGTGCTGTCAACGCATCTGAACGCCCTAGATTTGACAGTCATGCACACTGATGTGATAATGGAGGTATATGCAGTCTTTTTGTGCCTGCTGGCGCTTGCGTCACCCGTACAAACACTGCTTGGGCATTCGTCCGTTGTGTGTTCGCATACAACGATGGTTGGTTTGGAAAGAGATACCCATGACCACTGCACGTCCGGTCTACCCCTTCAGTGCCATCGTCAGTCAAGACAGACTGAAACGGGCGCTCATTTTGAATGCAATCAATGCCCGCATCGGCGGCGTGTTGATTCGCGGTGAGAAAGGTACGGCCAAATCGACGGCGGTACGTGGCCTGGCGCGGATTTTGCCGCACATCCGGGTCGTTGCCGACTGTCCCTATGGGTGTCCGCCCGATCAACCATCTGCGATGTGTCCTTCGTGCCGCGCGCGCTACGAGACCAACCCCGACTTGCCCGTCGCCGAACGCGCTACGCGTCTGGTCGATTTGCCGGTGGCTGCCTCCGAAGACCGCGTCGTCGGTTCACTCGACCTCGAACACGCTTTGACCGAGGGGCATCGTCGCTACGAGCCCGGCTTGTTGGCCCAGGCCAACCGCGGGTTGTTGTACGTCGACGAAATCAACCTCCTCGACGACCATTTGGTCGATATCCTCCTCGATGCCGCAGCAATGGGCATCAACACCGTCGAGCGTGAGGGCATCAGCGTGACCCACCCGGCACGCTTCATCCTCGTCGGCACGATGAACCCCGAAGAAGGCGAACTGCGTCCGCAGTTGCTCGACCGCTTCGGTCTGGTCGTCGAAATCGGCGGTATCCATGACGTCGAAGGCCGTGTCGAAGTCATATCGCGGCGTATGCGCTACGATGGCGACCCGGACGGCTTCTCCAAAGAATGGTTGCCCACCGAACAAGAATTGGCCGAGCGTATTGTGCGTGCCCGTGCCTTATTGCCGCTGGTGCAAATCACCCGCCGCGACATGGCAGCAGTCGCTACCCTTTCGATGGAGCTGGGCGTCGACGGTCACCGTGCCGACCTGGCCATCCTCGAGACGGCCCGTACCCACACCGCCTGGGCCGGTCGCACCACATTGGCAGCCGAAGACATCCGTGTCGCTGCCGAGTTGGCGCTGCCGCACCGCATGCGCCGCCAGCCCTTCACCGAGGTCAAACTCGACGAGGCGCGGGTCGGTGACATCCTCGATCGCGTCCAATCTGCCGAAGGTGATGAGTCAGCCCAAGCCAATGCGGATGGCGTAAAAAAAAAGACCCTCTGAACACGAGTGACGACGGCGAGTCGACCGAGGGTCAAGAAGAAAGCGAAGGCGGCGCTGGGGCAAACGCCAGCGCTGGGGCAACGGACCAGGGGTCCAATGCAAACAACGAACAGGGTGGTGGCGAAAAGGCGTTCAAAGCAGGCGAGATGTTCAAGCCCAAACGGCTCGATGGACAACGCGATCGCCAAGAACGCAAATCACCCGGGCGCCGCAGCAAAACACGCACCACGCGCAAGCAAGGGCGATATGTGAGTAGCCGCCCGGCCCACCGTGTGACTGACCTGGCATTCGATGCAACGCTCCGCTATGCAGCACATCTGCAACCGAAGCGCCGCGCCGATGCTCTGGCCGAAGGCAAACCCGTGCGGGCAGTGATGCTCAGACGGAGCGATCTGCGCCAGAAAGTCCGCGTCCGCAAGACGCGCAACGCTGTCTGTTTTGTCGTCGATGCAAGTTGGTCGATGGCAGCTGATGAGCGCATGCGCGCCACCAAAAACGCCGTTTTGTCGCTGTTGCGCGATGCGTATCAGCGCCGTGATCGAGTCGGGTTGGTGTCGTTCCAGCGTGATTATGCAACGCTGTTGTTGCCGTTGACCAGTAGTGTCGAGCTGGCGCAAAAGATGTTGCAGACCATGCCCACCGGCGGTCGTACGCCGCTGTCACGCGGGTTGATGATGGGCTACGAGGTCCTCAAACGGGCCCGCCGGCAGGACGAAGAAGTGGTCCCGCTGATGGTCTTGTTGACGGACGGTCAAGCCAATGTGGCCATGACCGATTTGCCTCCGCAATCCGAGAGCTACTCGATAGCAGACTTCATCGCCAGCGAAGAGATTCGCTCGGTGGTGATTGATACCGAACACCCGGTGTTCGAACGTGGCTTGGCCAAGCAGTTGGCCCACCACTTAAAAGGAAACTACTACCGGCTGGATGACCTGCGCGAGGGTGGCCTCGTCGATTTGGTCCGGTCGGAACTGAACCGCTAGTATTGGTTCCATATTGTAGTGCAGTAATCTAGGAGGAAGACCTAATATGACCGAAGAGACCAAAAACCCAACCCCAGAGAGCGCCGAAACCCCAGTGGCCAGCGCCGAAACCCCAGTGGCCAGCGCCGAAACCCCAGTGGTCAGCGCCGCGACGGCTGACGTGAGCACGGATGTCGCCGAAAAGCGCTCCAAAAAAGGCATGCAAGAGCTGGTCGCTGGCCAAATTTTGCAGGGCAAAGTCAAGTCCGTCACCCCGTACGGTGCCTTCATCAGCATCGGTGTCGGCCGTGACGGCTTGGTCCATATCTCTGAACTGGCTGATGCCCGGGTCGAGAAGGTCGAAGACGTGGTTGTTGTGGGCCAGGATGTCACCGTCAAGGTGCTCGAAGTCGACCAGTCCAAGAACCGCATCAGCTTGACCATGCGCACCCAGGAGCGCCCCGCTCGCACCGAGCGCCGCCGCCGCCCCGAAGTGAACAGCGATGCCATCAACGCCCTGCATGCAGGTGATTCGATCGAAGGGATCGTCAAGAGCACGACCGCCATTGGTGCATTCGTCGATATCGGCGTCGGCAAAGACGGCCTGGTCCACATCTCTGAACTCGCCGACACCCGTGTCGCCAAGGTCGAAGACGCCGTGACCATCGGCCAGTCATACACCTTCAAAATCATCGAAATCGACCCTGCCCAGGGTCGCATCAGCCTGAGCCTGCGCCGTGCCAGCACCGACCCCAAGTTGGATGCCATCAGCCAGGGCCAAATTTTGCAGGGCAAGGTCAGCGGGCATTCCCCGTTCGGCGTCTTTGTCAACATCGGCGTCGGTCGCGACGGGCTGGTACACAGCAGCGAGATCCCCGGCGGCAAAAAGCCCGAGATCGGCACCGAGTTGCAGGTACGTGTGCTCAACGTCGATACGGCCAACAACCGCATCAGCCTGAGCGCCTACCTGGAAGACCGCCCAGCCAGCGAGCGCCCCGACCGTGCTGCCCGTCAGCCACGTGAGGACCGTCCCGCCGGTGAGCGCCGCCCGAAGCGCGACGACAACCGCAAACCCGAGACCTACACTTCGGCCTCGAGCGCTGAAGCAGGCTTCGAGGGGGATGCAACCCTGGCCGACTTGGCTGCCCGCTTCGGCGCCGAGACGCGCGAGAAGTCCAACCGCACCGGTGGCACCCGTGGTGGCACTGCGCTGCCCAGCGATGTCATCAAGCGCACACTCAACGTCGAATAATACCGTTCCCCGCCCCGCCTGCACCAGTGGTGCAGGCGGGGATTGCGCGACGATGACAAGCAGGCAGCCACGGCTTGGCTATTTGACACACGCGCACGCGCACCGGTATAATGGCATATTGTATTGACGTGTTGCGACCAACACAACGGAACATCATGTGGCCAACTGTGGCTATTGAAGGGGTTAGATAATGCCCAAACGTACATGGCAACCAAAGCGTATTCCACGCCGCCGCAAGCACGGCTTTTTGGAGCGGATGAAAACCAAAGACGGTCGTGCCGTATTGAAGCGCCGCCGGTTGTCCGGTCGCTGGCGATTGACGGTGAGCGACGAGCGGCGAGCAGTACAGCGGACCAGCCGCTAAGTATCGTAGAGAGAGCGGGCTGAACGATGAAACGGCAGTATCGCTTGCGTCGACCAGCGCACTTCCAACGAGTGCGCACCCATGGCAATCACCATGACGATGCAAGACTGTCTATCAGCGTTGCGCCCGCTCGTCAACGTACCGCACGATGCGGCATAGTGGTCGCTCGCCGTCACGGTGGAGCGGTCACTCGCAATCGTATAAAGCGTCGGGTGCGCGAGGCAATCCGCCTCCAGTATCAATACATTCGTGGGAATGTGGACATTGTGTTTATTGCACGCTCACGTTCCCTGTTGTTGACCCCTTTCCCCAAACTCCTCGATCTGGTTGCTACTCTTCTGCGGCGTGCTGGTGCATATACCCCCACCGAGGCCGCGCCCACGCACTAAAAGGTGATTCCCATGGCATTATGGACCTCGCTTGTATCGTTCCTCGAAGCAATGTTGATGACGTTCTACAGCTGGACCGGCAATGGTGGTGTGGCAGTCATCATTTTTACCATCATCGCCCGGTTGGTGCTGCTCCCATTGACAGTGCGCCAGCTCCAGTCGAGCCGCAAGATTCAAGCCCTCCAGCCTGCCCTGCAAGAGCTCCAACGCAAACACGGCAAAGACCCACAGCGCCTGCAACAAGAGACCATGGCACTCTACAAAGAGAACAATGCCAACCCGGTGACGGGTTGTCTGCCGATGATCTTCCAATTGCCGCTGTTTTTGGGTATTTACCAAGCAGTCTTTCATCTCACCAGCGTCGCCCCAGCCGAATATGCTGCTGCCAGCATGTTGACGGTGTTGCAGAATGCCGGCAATATGGGCACGGCGATTGCTGCGACCACATTGAATCAACCCCCCCTCTCCGGTGGATTTTTGTGGTTGATTGACCTCGGCAAAACTGATCCGTACTACATTTTGCCGGTGTTGTCGGTCATCTTTCAACTCATTGTGCAGCTGATGTCGACCCCACGGGTCCAAGACCCGCAACAAAAGGCGATGACGCAGACGTTGCTGTTCATGCCGTTGTTATTCGGCTACATCGGCTTCACGTTCCCTTCCGGTGCGGTGTTGTACTGGGTGGTCGGTAGCATTTTGTCGATGATTCAGCAGTATGTCATCGGTGGCTGGGGATCACTCGCCAACTATTTGAAGTTTTTGCCGACCGATGCAGGCTTCTTCCCACCACCGGTAGTGGTGGGGGTGAGTCAGCACGAAGTCGAAGCGAGCCATGCACAGTCCAAGACGACCGCAGAGTTCTGGGACGTGCTCAAACCGCTCAACGATCCTGACCACAAGCCGACCGCAACTAAGTAGCCCCTTCGTCTTGTACCGAGGAGATGCACATGTCAAAGCAGAAGCCCTCGATCGAAATAAGCGCACGAACCGTCGCCGATGCCGTCGACCTCGCGCTTGCCCAGCTAGGTCGTGATCGCGACGAAGTCGCCATCGAGATCTTGATCAGCGGCAACGACGAAGAAGAAGCCCTCGTGCGTGTCAGTGTGGTCGACGACGAACCAAGCGAACCCGCCAGCCACGAAGACTTGGCCAAACATGCCCGTCATGTGCTCGAACAAATGCTCGAACACATGGGTATCGAAGGATTCGTATCGGCAGTCAAAACCACCGCACCGGCCCAAGATGGCGGCGTCGAAGAGACGATTACCCTGCATGTCGAAGGTGCTGACGAAGAAGCGATGGGCTTGTTGATTGGGCGCCGCGGCGACACCCTGCGTTCGATCCAGTTTATGGTTAACCTGCTCGCTGGGCGTACCAGTCGCAAATGGCCGCAAATTGTCGTCGATGTGGGCAACTACCGGCAGCGTCGCCAAGAAATGCTCGAAAGCATGGCCCGGCGGATGGCAGAACGCGTGCGCCAGAGCAAAACGCCACATTACTTTGAACCGATGTCGGGCGCTGATCGACGCTACATCCACCTCGCACTCCGCGACGACCCAACGGTCTACACCGAGTCCGAAGGCGAAGGTGAGACGCGCAAAATCGTCATCTTCCCCGCCAAAGCAGACAACTAACACGACCTCCGACACGGCACGGCGCGGTCAGGAGCACAAGCGACTGACCGCGTTGCTTTTTTAGGTGACACTATGAACCCAGACTACCTCATGCTTGGCCATATCACCAGCGACCTCCTCCCTGATGGCTCGACCATCCCCGGCGGCACATCGCTCTACGCAGCCCGCACCGCCCAACGCCTCGGTCGCCGCCCCGGCATTGTCTCTGCCAAAGCGACATTACCCGTCGATTGGCCCACCGATGTACCGGTCGCCACGGTCGGTCACAGCAACGCTCCGATCTTCGAGAACCGTTACACACCCAACGGCCGCATCCAGTTCCTCCATGGCGATGCACAGCCCCTGGCTGCCAGCGACATCCCAACCGCCTGGCGTGGTGCCCCCATCGTCCATTTGGGGCCGATATTGGCCGAGACACCGCTCACCCTCGTCGACGCGTTCCCCGATGCGCTCATCGGGATGACCCCACAAGGGATGATGCGCCGCTGGGCTGCGCCGTTCCCCTGCCAAATCGAGTACATCCCATTCGAACCGGCAGCAGCGTTGTTGCGCCGCGTCGACATCTTGGTCATGAGCATCGAAGACGTGCACGGCGACCGCTCGGTGGCTGAGCGCTATGCCGAGCACTGCGGGATTGTGGCATTAACCTACGGAGCCCGCGGAGCCGACATCTTTATCGCCGGCAACCCCATCCACATCCCTGCCTTCCCAGCGGTCGAAGTCGACCCGACCGGTGCCGGTGATGTCTTTGCGGCAGCCCTGCTGGTGCGTTACCACGAGACCCGCGACGCCATCGTGGCTGGCTATTTCGCTGCTGTGGTGGCTGCCGCCAGCGTCGAGGGACTGGGCATCTCGGCGATCCCGGACAGAGGTACCATCGAGACACGGGTGCAACAACACC
>CAIZHO010000255.1 GCA_903932805.1 uncultured Roseiflexaceae bacterium
CGCCGGATCGTCTAACTTAGGGTCATGGGTCAGCACGACGACCGCGACGTTGCGATGCAAGCGCCCTGCCAGAGCTTCGTCTGGCCATGCATGGACCAGTTCATCGGCGTGACCAAAGCGCTCGGCTGTAGCGAATGCAGCGCGCGCATCAACAACGACCGTACGGAAGCCCAATTGCGCGGCATAGGCGGTCAGCTCGAGCGAGATATGGACCGCTCCGATCATGATGATGGTCGGTGGTGGTGGGTACACCTCGACAAAGACGTCGACACCTTCGATTGCACGGACACCATGTGCTCCATCGGCGAGCATGGCTCCCGCGTGGGTCAGGATTGCGTCACGCAGGGCACCACCAGGCATGTCGCTGCGTGCATCGACATCGGGAGCGACCACGAGCTGTTGACCGGTCGCGGGCCCATTGAGCACCGTTGCCAAGACAACCGGCTGTTGTGCCACCAGCCGTCGCACGACGGTGCTCGTACAGTCGCTCCCGTGCACTGCATCAATACGCGGTAACGGCGCAACAAACACATCAATGGTGCCGCCGCAGGCGAGCCCAACCTCCCATGCTTGTTCGTCGGCCACGCCGAAATGGAGCAACGCAGCAGTGCCGGTTTTGAGAGCGTTCTGACAGGCGTCATACACTGCGCCTTCGATACAGCCGCCGCTGACCGACCCCGCGATATTACCCTGATCGGTCACGGCCATTTTGGCGGCCAACCCACGTGGCGACGAACCGAGCGTGCGCACGACCGTTGCTATGGCGACGCGTTCGCCGCGTTCTTGCCAACGGAGCACCGCATCAATGACGTCACGCATGGTCTGCCTCAGTCAGATAGGGGAGTGCTTCGGCGAGGGTCGCTTGGGCTGCGGTACCACCGGCAGCGCGGGTCGATAACGACCCGCAGACAGCGCCGAGTTGGAGCGATCGCTCTAATGACCAACCAGATAGCATGCCGTACACCATCCCGGCATTGAAGGAATCACCGGCACCGACTGCGTCGACAAAATCCGTTTTTATCGCGTTCACATGCGCCAACGACATACCTTGCTGACCATATGCACCATCTGCTCCACATTTGATCGCTACCGTCTGTACCTGCTGCGCCAACACGGGCAATGCGGCTGCGACGGTGGATTGGCGACTAATTGCACATGCCTCGGCATCATTGGGCAAAAACAGGTTGGTATACGGGAACAACGCGTCGAGTCCAGCCCATTGCTCTGTTGGATCCCAGTTGGTGTCGACCGATGTCGTACCGCCGTTTGCCTGCATCTGTTGGAACATGCCTGGCAGCCCCGGTCGCAATGCATGTTGCAGGTAATAACTCCCAATATGCAAGTGGCGGGCAGACGCAACCAACGCAGCCGGAATCATACGCGCAGCAAGCAGTGGGATGCCCCCTTCGTAGGTCAACATGGCGCGATCTGCGGGTTTTTGGAGAATGACCGTCAATCCACTGCGTACGTTCGGATCGACGATGCAATGCGACGTATCGACACCTGCTGCGGTGAGCGCATCCATGCAAAACCGACCGATGGTGTCGTCCCCACACACACCCACATATGCCACAGAAAGGCCGAGGCGCGCAGCGCCACACGCAAAAATCGCAGAAGAACCGCCGAGGACGAGGGCCATGTCATCGACGATTTTTTCATGTTGTTGCCAAACGGGCTCGACATCGCCACGCAGAATCAAATCTGCATTGAGTTCGCCGAGGACAAGC
>CAIZHO010000256.1 GCA_903932805.1 uncultured Roseiflexaceae bacterium
GCCGGATGTGCCCAAGATCTTTTTCATGACGAGTTTTATTTGGCTGGTTTTTCATGCATATATCGCTGCCAAGATGCATGGCTGGCCGCGTATCCCGCCCAAAACGTTGCGTGATGTGTATATTGTCGATGCCTGGTTGGTGATGCTCATTACAACGCCGATTTTTTCGATTCCTGCGTTGGGTGCGAGTCAGCTGTTGATGGCGATTGCCTGGGTGCCGTTGGCAATCCATTTGGCACTCAACGTCTGGTACACGTTTGCCCGCTCACCGTGGCTGGTATTGCGCAGTGCCAATGCGCGCTTTGTGTTGATTATTCTGTGGTTAGCGGTGACCGCCGGCGCGGCGGTGCAGTCGTTCCCATTAGGAGACACACACAATCACTGATTGGAAAGCTCAAAACCCCACCGCACGCTGATGCGTGTGATGGGGTTCGTTACGCGCGCACGATGCCTGTTGCCCGCTGGCGTGTCGATACGCGTCCGCGCTGAAAACGCCGGTGCTCCCATGCGGGGAGTGCCGGCGCCTTTTTTTCCATAAAAAACCACTCGACCATACAAAAAACACCGGTACCCATGAGCGGGTACCGGCGTCGCGATAGTGCGGCTAGAGATGCAATTGTGCGCTGACCTCGGTGGTCTGGGTGACCGGGCCAATCATCGTGAGGTGCAGGTTTTCGGGCTGCAAGACGCGCTGGGCGACGCGGGTAATGTCGGCCAGAGTCAGGACCTCGACCTCGCTGATGACGGCCTCGACGGGGATAATGCGGCCGTAGCGGAGCATGTGCGAGCCATTGCGCGAGGCCACAGACATGGTGTCTTCGAGTGACAGGAGGATGCCGCCTTTGACTTGCTCTTTGACCTGCGTGAGTTCTTCTTCGGTGAGGCCGCGGGCTTTGACATCGCGCAGGACCGTCATGACAGCGGTAACCGTCTCGACGATGGATTCGGTATCGACACTGGCTGACACAACCCATTTGCCGGCGTCACGGTACTCGCGGCTATAGGAGCCAATGGTGTAAGCCAAAGCGCGTTCTTCGCGGATTTCTTGGAACAAACGCGAGGTCGAATTGCCGCCCACCACCGCGTCAAAGACCAACATGGCGCGCCGATCGGGGTCGTCCATGCCCAACCCGAGCATCGAGATGCAAAAGTGGACCTGTTCGCTGTCGTCGTGCTGGAGCGCCACATTTGGGCCGGCCTGGGCTGGTTTGGTGGGGTGGATGATGGCAGGGGTGCCGGCAGGCATGTCGACAAACGCCTCGTTGATGAGGCGCAAGACTTCGGCGCTGTCGATGTTGCCGGCTACCGAGATGACGAGATTGGCGCGGGTGTAGGCGTTTTGGTAGAAGGCATACAACGAATCGCGGGTAAACGCTCCGACGGTAGCCTCGCTACCGGCGATGTCGCGGCCGAGGGGTTGTTCGCCCCAGAGGGCGGTGTCGGCGAGCAGGTGCACCAGTTCGGCGGGGCTGTCGGCGGTGGTGCTTATTTCTTCGAGGATGACGCGACGTTCTTTTTCGACATCAATCGCCGACATATTGGGATGCTGGAGCATATCGGCGAGGACGTCGATTGCCCGGGCCAGATGGATGTTGGCCACTTTGACCGAGTAGACGGTCGATTCGACGTTGGTGTAGGCGTCGATCATGCCACCCACGCCTTCGATGGTTTCGATGAGGATTTTAGGATTCGGACGGCGTGGGGTGCCTTTGAAGAGTAAGTGTTCAATAAAATGGGCCATGCCGCTCTGGGCGTCGTCTTCGTGGCCCGAGCCGACACAGACGGTGCAGCTTATCGAGACCGAGTGCGTATGGGGCAGTGTTTCGATGACGACGCGTAATCCGCCGTCCAACACATGAATATCTGGCATGCTTTTTCCCTGCTGTTCGATCCGTATGGACGACTCATCATACCATTACGACATCATGTAGTGTTGCAGCGTCTGCACAAAGCTGTGGTACTATGGCGTCATGATACGTATGATCTGGGAGTCGTCATGAAGAAGCCGTGGACCATAGTTGCGATTCTGTTGTTTGCGTACCCCTTCATTAGCGTCGGTATCAAGATATTCCTCACCGAATCCTTCGTCGCTGCGGGCGTCTATGGGCTGATCCTGGTAGGCCTGATTACGGGTATTTTGCTGGCGTTCCGGCACAAGCCAAACCCCGAAGTCACCCCGACCAAACCAACCTGGGAAGAATCCCTCAACAAACGCGCCTAGTCCAATACAGACAAAACCGGCGCGTATAGCGCCGGTTTTGTCTTTCAGGAAGCCATGCTCTCTCCATTCCGATCGCTCAAAGGCCTGGCACACGAAGACGTCGTGATGATCCGCAACCAGCGGAGCGTCATCATCGACGGGATCGGTGTGGGGATCGTCGGGGGGATTGCAACATTCCTTGCGGTGTTCCTCGCCCGCTTGGGCGCGTCGCCGTTGTTGGTTGGTTTGCTGACGTCTATGCCGGCGTTCACTGGTTTGTTGCTGGCAATCCCAGTAGGGCGCATGCTCGAGCGCCAAACCGACATCGTGCCGTGGTACTCGCGGGCGCGCGTGTGGGTGCAGGCGACCTATGCACTCACGGGTCTCTTGCCGTTCTTTTTGCCGATCGGCTATGTTCCGACCGCGGTGATTGTGCTCTGGGCAATCGCGACCATCCCGCAGACCATCGTGAACATCACGTTCACGGTGGTGATGGGGGCAGCAGCGGGACCGCAGCGCCGCCAGCAGTTGATGAGTTGGCGCTGGTCGACGTTGGGTGCGGCGACGGCAGTGTCGGTGGCAGGGGCGGGCTGGTTGCTCGAGCAGTTCAGCTTCCCCATTAACTATCAAATCGTGTTTTTGGTCTCTTTTTTGGGCGGGATGCTCAGCTTTTTCTTTTCGTCGCGCATCAGCATCGACACCACGCCCAGTAGCCAAGCGCACAAAACCGGTTTGCGGGCATTGTTGACCGAGAGTGTGGGGATGTTGCGCGAGGTGCCGGCTTTCAGTCGGTACATCACCGCCACGTTTGTGTTCAACTGTGGGATCTGGATGGCGATGCCGTTGTTCCCACTGTATTGGGTCCGCGTCGTCGAGGCGAGCGACTTCGAAATAGGGCTCGTCAACACCGTCAACAGTGGCGTGCTACTGATCGCGTACTTCGTCTGGGCACGGGTCAGCGCCAAGCGGGGCAATCTGCCGGTATTGTTTGCATCGACCATCGCGTTGTCGCTCTACCCGCTGTTGACCGGGATGACCGAGTCGATTGTGATCATCACGATACTGGCCGGCCTCGCTGGATTTATCGGCTCGGGCAAGGATTTGGTCTTTTTTGACCTTGCACTCGAGACGATGCCGCGTGACCGTGTACCGTCATTTGTCGCGCTCCAGCAGCTGACCGGCTATGTGGCCACCTTGGCGATGCCCTTGGTAGGGACGTTCTTGGCCACCCAGTTCGATTATCACATTGCCCTCTATGTCGCCGGCGGGTTGCGTCTGGCTGGGGTCGTGCTGCTGTATGTGCTGAAAATCGGGCGCACCGAGCGGACGACGTAGCAGGTTCATTTCGCGCAGGGTTTATTGCAATAAACCCTGCTTCGCTGTCGTCGACATCAGGACCCACAAAAAAACGCGCGGGATGCAGTGCATCCCGCGCGCTCCGGTCTGTCGCAGAGTATCGTTATGCTTTGACGACCTTGTTGGTCAAGACGCCGATTTTCTCGATTTCGGCTTCCATCACGTCGCCGGCCTTGAGCCACTGCTGCGGGGTTTTGCCCATACCGACGCCGGCAGGGGTGCCGGTGCAGACAATCTGGCCGGCCTCGATGGTGCTGCCCAGGGTCAAGTATTCGATGCTGGTTGGGATGTCGAAGATCAAATCACCCGTGTCGGAGTGCTGTCGTTCTTCGCCGTTCAAGCGCAACTTGATGGCCAAGCCTGCCGGATTGGGGATTTCGTCGGCGGTGACAATGCAGGGTCCAATGGGTCCGCTGTTGTCGAGGCTCTTGCCCTTGAAGAACTGCTGGTGGCGGTTCTGCAGGTCACGGGCCGAAATATCGTTGAGAATGGTGTAGCCGAACACATAACTCAGGGCATCTTCTTTTTTGACGTTCTTGGCGGTCTTGCCAAAGACATAGGCGAGTTCGACCTCGTAGTCCAGCTGGCTGGTGACGTTGGGGTCGAGTGGTACCTCGGCGCCGTCACCACAGACCGAGTTGAGTGCTTTGGAAAAGAAGACGGGGAACTCGGGCAGCTTTGGTTCGCGCCCGCGCGCCAGATCAGACTCGATGGCGTGCGCTACGTAGTTCATCCCGAGGCACATCACGTTTTGCTTGGGCCGTGGGATGGGGGCCAGCAGTGTCACGTCGGCGCGTTTGAGGACCGTTGCGGCTGCTGCGAACGCTGATTTGGCACGAGCAAGCGCATCGGCGCCGCCGTCGATGAGTTCGAGCATCGACGAAGCAACGCTGTCGAGCAAGACAATCTCGGTGTCGTTGTTGCGCAGGGCACCAATGTGTACACTGCCGCTTTTGGTCTGCATGGTCACGAGTCGCACAATAATCTCCTTCGTCTATTGCGGGGGGCTCGAACGAGACCCACGTATCACACACATCACACCGGGCTGGGACGCAACCATCCTACCATATCTGCACCGGCGCCATGCGCCACTGTATGACAGCTTTCACCACCGCGGTGTAGGTCCGCAGCCGGTCGGCACGGAGCGCACGGCGATGCCCGATGAGCCACTTGAACGCCTCGCTCAGCCACTCCACGCCGTACATCGCCAGATAGGCGACCTGGATGAGCACGCGCATCCCGCTCCCCAACGCCAACTGCGCGTCACGGAGCCTGCTCCCGACAAACCAGACCAGGCGCTGGGTGGGGATTTGGCTGCTACTCTGCCCCTCGTAATGCTCGATGACCGCGCCGGGCAGATAGACCATACGGCCCGATTGCCCGTCGGTCAGGCGGCGCTGCCATTCGAGTTCTTCGGAGTAGAGGGCGAAGCCGGCGTCGAACAATCCGACGGCACGCACCCGCGCACTGCGTACCACCAGCGCCGCACCGACCAACCAATCCGCGGCGGTGATGGCATCCTGCGGCGCGTCGGCCATGTGATACTGCGCGATCCAGCGATTGCGTGGCCACCACTGTGCCAGCGGTGTGCTTTCGGCCAGGAATGTCCCCAAGGTGGGGAACCGACGCCGCGACGACTGCCAGCTCCCATCGCCGTAACGCAACAACGGACCGACCCCGACCACCTCGGGGTGTCCCGCCAGATACGTGACCATGCGTTGGATTGCCCCGCGCTGGACCCGTGTGTCGGGGTTGAGGCTACAGATATACGGTGCCGTCTGATCTGCCAACACCACCCGCAACCCGATGTTGTTGCCGCCGGCAAAGCCATGATTGGTGCGTTCGGCGATACAAACCACCTCGGGGAACTCGGCAGC
>CAIZHO010000257.1 GCA_903932805.1 uncultured Roseiflexaceae bacterium
CCGATCTATGCGGTGATGGTCGCCATTGGTGCGTTCATGGCGTTTTATATGAATCAACAAGACGTGTACATCTCGCTCTGGGGTTGGGTCATCAATCTCTTTGGATAATGTATCGTCACAGAAGAGGATCATTGGCATGCGTACGAAACTCATCGCCGGCAATTGGAAGATGCACAAAACCGTGAGCGAAGCCGTTGCGCTCATCGATGCACTACATGCCGCGCTACCCACTATCCCCGCAGACCGCGAAGTCGTCGTCTGCCCGACATTCACCGCACTGTCTGCCGTCGCAGCCCGTCCGCGTGGTGCGATCGGCATCGGCGCGCAGAACGTCTACCCCGAGTCGCACGGCGCCTACACCGGCGAGATTTCGCCGGCAATGCTGGTCGACATCGGCTGCCGCTATGTCATCATCGGGCACAGCGAACGGCGTGCCCTGTTCAGCGAATCGGATGCGTTCATCGCCAAAAAAGCCGCAGCCGTGCTCGCCGCGGGCATGACCCCGATTGTCTGTGTCGGCGAAACCAAGCAGGAGCGTGAATCAGGTCGGGCCGAAGCCGTCGTCCTCGGTCAGGTCGCTGGTTCGTTGGCTGGGTTGCAAGACCGCCTGGCCGATGTCGTGATTGCCTACGAGCCAGTCTGGGCAATTGGGACCGGATTGACCGCAACCGCCGCAGATGCACAAACGATGCACGCTGCAATCCGTGCAGAACTCCGACGCATGGGTGGCGCAGCGGCCGAGCGTGTACGGATCCAATATGGCGGCAGCGTCAAAGCCGACAATGTCGACGAATTGATGGCGCAGCCAGACATCGACGGGGCACTGGTTGGCGGTGCCGCGCTCGTTGCCGAAGGCTTTGCGCGGATTGCGAACTATCGATAACGTCGCGTGCGGTTCCCGCACCGTGAATAGGTGAATGCATGACCGATACAACGTCACACCCAACGACCGAGTACCCACTGGTCGTCCTCGGCGAAATGGTCATCATGCCGATGATGACGGTGCCGTTGCAAATCGGCCAGGGCAAGTCCTTCCGGGCGCTCGAAGTCGCTTGGGAGGCCAAGCAACAGGTTCTGTTGATTTTTGTGCCCGAATCGCACATCGAACAATACAAAAACGGCGCGCCCGAATTACTCCCAACAGTGGGTGTCACGGCGCGTCTCGAAGAGTTCATCAAGTTGCCCGATGGAACTGCCCGGATCATCCTCGAAGGATTGCAACGAGCGGTCTTCGACGGGTTGCAACAAGTGGACCCCTACTATGTCGTGAATGCACAACCCATCGTCGACCCGGTGGTGTCTGGGATGGATATCGAAGCCCTGATGGACACCGTCAAACAGCAGGTCGACGAGTTCGTCGACAGCCTGGGCGAAGTGCCCCAAGAGGCAGTCACGTTTGTCCGGCGCATCGACACGCCCGGCCATTTGGCCGATATTGTCACCTATGCTCCTGCATTCGACTTCGCCGAACGACTCGTCATCCTCAACGAAATCGATCCGGTTGAACGGCTCGCCAAAACACAGCGCATGCTGGCACGGCATCTCGAGCTGATGAAAATCCGTCAGAAAATCCAGCAAGACACGAAAGAAATCCTCGACCAGGGTCAGAAGGAGTTCTTCCTGCGCGAACAAATCCGGGTCATACGCAAGGAACTCGGCGAAGACGAGGAACTCGACGATCCGCTCGATGAGCTCAAAAAGCGCGTCGTCGCACTCGAAGCACCTGAGCCGGTACGCGAACAGGCTCTGCGTGAGTTCAAGCGCCTCGCACAACAAGGGCCAGGCAGTCCCGAAGCCGGAGTCATCCGCTCATATATCGAGTGGCTCTTGGCGTTGCCGTGGACACTCGAAGACCTCGCGCCGATCGATATTGCCAAAGCGCAGGCCGTCCTCGACGAAGACCACTTCGGCCTCGAGAAGGTGAAAGAGCGCATTATCGAGTATATTGCCGTCCGCAAGCTCGTCGGCGCCAAAATGCGATCGCCTATCCTGTGCCTCGTGGGTCCACCAGGAGTCGGCAAAACATCCCTCGGCAAATCGATTGCACGTGCGCTCGAGCGCCAATTTGTGCGGATGAGTCTGGGCGGTGTCCGTGACGAAGCCGAGATCCGTGGCCATCGGCGTACCTACATCGGCGCAATGCCGGGTCGTATCATCCAGGGGATGAAGACCGCCAAGGCCCGTACGACGGTTTTTGTGTTGGACGAAATCGACAAAGTCGGTCAAGACTTCCGTGGTGACCCTACATCGGCGCTGCTCGAGGTCCTAGATCCCGAACAAAACGCAACGTTTTCGGACCACTATCTCGAAGTACCGTTTGATTTGTCGCAAGTCGTCTTTGTGGCAACGGCCAATCAGCTCGACACCATCCCTTCACCGTTGCGCGACCGGATGGAGATTATCGAAGTCAACGGCTACACCGAAGAAGAAAAACTCGGTATCGCGACGCGCTTTCTCATGCCCAAACAGTGCGAAGCGCATGGCATCAGCGCCGAAACACTGACCCTGAGCGACGCCGCCATGCTCTGCATTATCCGTTCATACACGCGCGAATCGGGTGTTCGATCGCTCGAGCGCGAAATCGCTACCATCTGCCGCAAAGTAGCGCGCCGGGTGGCCGAACATGTCGGTGATCCGTTAGCGACCATTGCAGTCGACGAAGCGCAGATTCCTGAGTATTTGGGGATTGAGCGGTTTTCGTATGGGCTGGCCGAGGCCCAC
>CAIZHO010000258.1 GCA_903932805.1 uncultured Roseiflexaceae bacterium
CCAATGATGCCTATCCCAACTTGTGCGGCGGTCGCGCTGGCGATGATCTCATCAATTGCACGCATTACTACAGGAGAGCCCATTGCGGCGCCCAATGATTGACTCAAATCGGATGTCCCGATGAAGATGACATCTGCACCGTCGGTTGCACAGATTTCATCTCGCGCCGCTAATCCCTTGGCAGTTTCGATTTGCAAAACGACCGTCACTTGGTCATTCATACGGGTAGGATAATCGAGTTGTGCAGACGGCGGCGGCGGGTAGCTCGCGACTCCCTGGTGTTGTGATAAGAGGAACGATTGGGTCAACGTGTGCAATCCGCGCGTCCCGACCGGTGGGTATTTGCTCCATTCAACGGCTTGACGTGCTTGTGCGGCAGACTCTATCATGGGCACCATAACGCCATCTGCACCTGTTTCGAGGGCCTGCTGTATCGCACCTCTCGAAAGGTCTCGCACACGCACGATACAGGCAATCCCGTAGGCATGCGCAGTCAAGACTAACTGCCCAACCATGCTGGCATCAATGGGAATGTGCTCATGATCAATGATCAAAAAATCACAGCCGACGGCCGCCAACATCCCCACCACTGCAGGATCCTGAAACATCACAAATGTCGAGTAACATGCTCGATCTCGGAGCGTTGCACGCAATCTGGTCGGAGCGATCATTGGAGGTTCTCCCATCAAGTAGCTACGTATATGATACCTGATTGCACGAAAAGACGAGAAAATAATGGTAGGATTTGGTACTGGCATCTGCCATACGACAGAATCTTGTCGAGCGAGAGGAACACGGTATGACCGATATCTTGAGTTTCGTCATCCAAACCGTCGAGATTGTATTTTTGGTTCAGTTCATCATGCAATTAGTCGATCCCACCGGCAATCACCGGGTGTTACGTGCTATCGCCCCATTGACACAACCCGTTCTCACGCCACTCAGATCCATGCTCCCAAAGAGTCAATTCGACTACTCACCCCTCGTTGTCGTACTGGTACTGGGCATCCTACGTAGGGTATCGGGAATCTAGTATCAATCTCACCGATAGTCTTCCACAGGGCGAACGCTGATTCGCTACAATGTGGACAGGAAGCACACATGAAACGAGGCGATGATGACGACCCGATCCTATGGCGCACAGCATATGGTGACACAATTGCGCAAAGTGATGCTCCGCACACCTGACGCAGCATTCTACGGCGCAGATGCGGACCGCTGGCATTACACCAGTCAACCAGACAAAGCAGGTGCACTCGCCGAACACGCAGCATTGTGCGACACCTTGCGCAAAGCCGGCGTCGAAGTCATCATGCACGATACGGCATTGCCTGATCACGCCGATGCGATTTTCTGCTTTGACCCGGTGATCGTAACCGACAAGGGTGCGATTTTGTTGGCCATGGGCAAAAAGCTCCGTGAAGGCGAAGAAGAAGCCATCGGCAAGAGTCTCGTCAAAGCGGGGATTCCTATCCTCGGCCGGCTCACGGGGAGCGCCAAGGCCGAAGGCGGCGACATGCTCTGGCTTGATCATCACACATTGGCCATTGGTTTGGGCTTTCGCACCAATCACGAAGCAGTGCGACAGTTGAAACTACTGCTCGAGCCGATCGGGGTGACCGTTTTGGCCTACGATTTGCCGTACTTTACTGGTCCTGAAGCGTGTCTGCACCTGCTGTCGTTGATTTCGCTGGTTGATCATGATCTCGCCGTGGTGCATTTGCCGCTCATGCCAACGGCGTTTTATCAAGAACTGGTCCGTCGCGACATCCGCATGATCGAAGTGCCGGCCCACGAGTTCGATACGATGGCAACAAATGTCCTCGCCATTGCGCCCAAAGTCTGTCTGATGCTTGATTGCAACCCCATCACTGCCCGCATGTTGGCGGATGCTGGCTGCGAGGTGCAAACGTATCAAGGCAATCAGATATCGCTCAAAGCAGAAGGCGGACCAACCTGCTTGACGCGGCCGATTTTGCGAGACTAGACATCATCGATCTGGACAGAAAGTAGTCACATGCAGCAGCGTACAGCGACCGAACAACGGGTCTTGGATGCAATACAGCCAGATGAGTTGTTGCTGTTCCTCAGGGAACTCGTGTCGTTCCAGAGCCTTGCAGACAACGAATCGGCCGCACAGCAGCACATCGCGTCCAAAATGCGTGCCTTTGGTTTCGAGACGGATGTCTGGGACATTGACTTCTCTACCCTGCGCCAGCATCCAGCGTTTAGCTGGGAAGTCGAGCGGAGCACGGGGCTCGGCGTCGTTGGGACAATCGGCGCAGACCGTGGCGGCAAATCGCTGCTGTTCAACGGCCACATCGACGTGGTGCCCGCTGGTGATCGCGCCAATTGGCACAGTGACCCATATACCGCAACCGTACGCGACGGGCGCGTGTATGGACGCGGCGCATTGGACATGAAAGCGGGTTTGGTCGCTGCATTATGGGCAGCACACGCAATCAAAGCGAGCGGCGTCGCACTCCGCGGTCGATTGCACATTGCCAGCGTGATTGGCGAAGAAGACGGTGGTTGCGGGACGTTAGCAACGATTGTGCGCGGCTATATTGCAGACGCAGCAATTATCCCCGAACCAACCCGATTGGCGATTGCACCTGCCCAAGCCGGGGCACACAATGTCCGGATACGTGTCCCTGGTTTGTCTGCACATGGGTGCTCCCGTGAAGACGGCGTC